>JAQGMC010000105.1 GCA_028292545.1 Paucimonas sp. | reverse complement strand
GCCGGCAAGCGCGGCCAATGCGGCTGCAGCGCCGGCCGCGGCCGGCGCTGCCGACCGGTCCCAGCCCGATGCAGCAGCCACCGCTGCCGACACGCCGCGCGAGCGCCGCCGCCGGCCCGAAGGGCAGGCACAGTGATCCAATTTTCCGGCACGCACATCCAGCAACGGCAAGCATGAGTCCCTCCACGCCTTTTATCCAGCGCCCGGTTGCAACCGGCTTGCTGATGCTGGCCATCCTGCTGGCCGGCATGCTGGGCTTTCGCCTGTTGCCGCTGGCGGCGCTGCCGCAAATCGACTATCCGACCATACAGGTGCAAACCCTGTACCCCGGCGCCAGCCCGGAAGTGATGAGCCAGACCGTGACTGCGCCGCTGGAGCGCCAGTTCGGCCAGATGCCGGGCCTGGCGCGCATGAGTTCCACCAGCGCCGCCGGCGTATCCCTGGTGACGCTGCAATTCGACCTGGGCCTGGCGCTGGATGTGGCCGAGCAATCGGTGCAAGCCGCCATCAATGCCGGCGGTTCGCTGTTGCCCGCCGACCTGCCGGCGCCGCCGGTCTATGCCAAGGTGAACCCGGCCGACACGCCGGTGCTGACGCTGGCAATCACTTCCGACACCTTGCCGCTGACCGAGGTGCAGAACATTGTCAACACGCGCCTGGCCCTGAAGATCAGCCAGGTCAATGGCGTGGGCCTGGTGACCCTGTCCGGCGGACAGCGGCCGGCAGTGCGCATCCAGGCAGACAGCCAGGCGCTGGCGTCTTATGGCCTGGGGCTGGATACGATCCGTACCGCGATTGCCGCAGCCAATGCCAACAGCGCCAAGGGCAGCTTCGACGGCCCGACCCGGCTATTCATGATCAATGCCAACGACCAGTTGCAGCAAGCGTCTGAATATCGCGAGCTGATCATCGCCTGGCGCAACGGCGCCCCGGTGCGGCTGTCCGAAGTGGCCCGGGTGGTGGATGGCGCGGAGAATACGCGCCTGGCCGCCTGGTCGGGCAACAAGCAAGCCATCATCCTGAATGTGCAGCGCCAGCCCGGCGCGAATGTGATCAGCACCGTCGATGCCATCAAGGCGCGCTTGCCGGAGTTGCAGGAAAGCCTGCCGCCAAGCGTGAAGCTGGAGGTGCTGAGCGACCGCACCACGGGCATCCGCGCCTCAGTCAAGCATGTGGAAATCGAACTGGTGCTGGCGGTGGTGCTGGTGGTGCTGGTGATCTTCGCTTTCCTGCACAGCCTGCGCGCCACCATCATCGCCAGCCTGGCGGTGCCGATCTCGCTGGTGGGCACTTTCGGCGTGATGTATTTGCTGGGTTACAGCCTGAACAACCTGTCGCTGATGGCGCTGACGATTGCCACGGGCTTCGTGGTCGATGACGCGATCGTGATGATAGAAAACATCGCGCGTTACATCGAGGAAGGCGAAACGCCCCTGGCGGCGTCGCTCAAGGGCGCGGCCCAGATCGGCTTCACCATCATGTCGCTGACGGTGTCGCTGATCGCCGTGCTGATTCCGCTGCTTTTCATGGGCGATGTGGTGGGCCGGCTGTTCCGTGAGTTTGCCGTGACGCTGGCGATCACGATCGTGATTTCCGCCGTCGTGTCGCTGACCCTGGTGCCGATGCTGTCGAGCCGCTGGCTTGAACGCGAAGGCGGACGTCCGCCCGGGCGCATCGGCGGCGCAATCCAGCGCGGCTTCGAGCGCGTGATCCACCATTACGACCGCAGCCTTTCCTGGGTGCTGGAGCGCCAGGCCTTGACGCTGCTGGTGGCACTGGCCACGCTGGCGCTCACTGTGGTGCTGTACCTGGCGATACCCAAGGGCTTGTTCCCGACCCAGGATACGGGCCAGTTGAAACTGCGGGTGCAAGCCAGCGAGTCGGTGTCGTTTGCCCGCATGAGCGACTTGCAGCGCCAGGTCGCGGCCGAAGTATTGAAAGACCCGGCGGTGGAATCGCTCAGTTCGGTGGTGGGCGTGGATGGCGCCAACAATACGATGCTGCATACCGGCTCGATGCTGGTGAACCTGAAAGCAGGCCGGGACGATGGCCAGCAAGTGATCATGGACCGGCTGCGCCAGCGCGTCGCGCAAGTGGCGGGCATAACGTTATACCTGCAGCCAAGCCAGGACCTGACCATCGATGCCGAAAGCGGCCCGACCCAATACCGGCTGTCGATGGAAGGCGTCAGCACGGCTGCGGTGCGCGAGTGGTCGGCGCGCCTGGCGCAGCGCATGCGTGAATTGCCGCAAGTGCGCAATGTGTACAGCGACGCCGGCGCCAGCACCAGCGCCGCCGTGGTCAAGATTGACCGCGACAGCGCCTCGCGCCTCGGGGTCAGCGCCTCGGCCATCGATGATGCGCTGTACAACGCATTCGGCCAGCGCATCGTTTCCACCATCTTCACGCAAAGCAACCAGTACCGCGTGATCCTCGAAGCGCAGCAAGCCGGCCTGGCTTCGATGGAGGGCCTGGGCCAGTTACCCTTGCGCACCAGTTCCGGCAAAACCACGCCGCTGGCTTCGGTGGCGCGCATCGAGATGCAGCAAGTGCCGCTGCAAGTCACGCACGTGGCGCAGTATCCGGCCACCACCGTCGGCTTCGACACGGCCAGCGGCGTGTCGCTGGGCGCGGCGGTGGATGCAATCCGCCAGGCGGCGCGCGACATCAAGCTGCCGGCTGCGGTGTCGATCGACTTCCTGGGTGCGGCGGGCGCTTACCAGGCTTCACTGTCGAACCAGTTGTGGCTGATCCTGGCCGCCGTGATCTGCGTCTACATCGTGCTGGGCGTGCTGTATGAAAGCTATATCCATCCGCTCACGATCCTGTCGACCCTGCCTTCGGCCGGCGTCGGGGCGCTGCTGGCGCTGATGCTGGCTGGCCATGAGCTGGGCGTGATCGGCATCATCGGCATCATCCTGCTGATTGGCATCGTCAAAAAGAACGCGATCATGATGATCGACTTCGCCATCGATGCCGAGCGCAACCAGGGATTGGCGCCGCGCGAAGCGATCCACCAGGCGGCGCTGCTGCGGCTGCGCCCGATCCTGATGACGACGATGGCGGCGCTGTTTGCCGCGGTGCCGCTGATGCTGGGTTTTGGCGAAGGCGCGGAATTGCGGCGGCCGCTGGGCCTGTCGATCTTTGGCGGCTTGCTGGTGTCGCAAGTGCTCACGCTGTACACGACGCCGGTCATTTACCTTGGTTTTGACAGGCTGGCGCAACGCTTCCGGCCCAAGGGTGACAGGCCGGCGGCTGCGGGAGAACCGGCGTGAACCTGTCCGCCCCCTTCGTCAGGCGGCCGATTGCAACCGTGCTGCTGACCATCGGCCTGATGCTGGCTGGCATTGCCGCCTTTTTCGTATTGCCGGTCGCCGCCTTGCCGCAGGTGGATTTCCCGATCGTGTCGGTGTCGGCCAATTTGCCCGGCGCCAGTCCGGAAACGATGGCCACCAGCGTGGCCACGCCGCTGGAGCGGCGGCTGGGCGTGATTGCCGGCGTCAATGAAGTGACTTCAACCAGCGGCACTGGCAGCACCCGCATCTCGCTGCAATTCGATTTGAATCGCAAGATCGACGCCGCCGCGCGCGAAGTGCAGGCGGCCATTAATGCATCCCGGGTGGACTTGCCAGCCACGCTGCGCAGCAACCCGACCTATCGCAAGGTGAACCCGGCCGACGCGCCGATCATGATCCTGGCCCTGACTTCGGCCACGCGCAGCCCGGGCCAGATCTATGAAGCGGTGGCCAATATCGTGCAGCAAAAGCTGTCGCAAGTTGGCGGCGTGGGCGATGTCGAACTGGGCGGCGGTTCCTTGCCCGCCGTGCGCATCGAATTGCTGCCGTATGCGCTTAACCGGCTCGGCCTGTCCAGTGAAGATGTGCGCGCAGCCCTGCAATCGACTTCGGCCAACCGCCCCAAGGGCCGCATCGAGAATGGGGATGATGGTTTCCAGGTCTATACCCAGGCGGCAGGCGTCAGCCCGGGCCGGCCGACGGCGGCCGACTACCGCGACCTGGTCGTGGCCTGGCGCAGCAACGCGGCGGTACGGCTGTCAGACGTGGCGCGCGTCATCGATGGCACTGAAGACATGCGCACGCTGGGCTTGTTCAATGGCCAGCCCGCGGTGATCGTGCTGCTGCGGCGGCAACCCGGCGCCAACGTGATAGAAACGGTCGACAGCGTGCGCGCGCTGCTGCCGGAGCTGCAGGCGCAATTGCCGGCCGACGTGAAGATGCAGGTGGCATCCGACCGCACCTTGTCGATCCGCTCTTCACTGCATGAAATCGAATTGACGCTGCTGATTTCGGTGGTGCTGGTGGTGCTGGTGGTGAGCGCATTCCTGCGCACCGTGCGCGCCACGGTGATACCGGTGGTGGCCACACTGGTGTCGCTGGCCGGCACCTTTGGCGCGATGTACCTGATGGGTTTTTCATTGAACAACCTGTCGCTGATGGCATTGACGGTGGCCACCGGCTTCGTGGTCGACGATGCGATCGTGGTGCTGGAAAACACCAGCCGCCATATCGAAGCCGGCATGGACCGCTTCAGCGCGGCGCTGCTGGGCGCGCGCGAAGTCGGCTTCACCGTGGTGTCGATCAGCCTGTCGCTGGTGGCGGTATTCATACCACTGCTGTTCATGGGCGGCCAGGTCGGGCGCCTGTTTCGCGAATTCGCGCTGACCTTGTCGGCGGCGGTGCTGATTTCCCTGCTGATTTCACTGACCACGACGCCAATGATGTGCGCCTGGCTGTTGAAGAGCGGTCAACAGGCGCGCGACCAGGGCCGCGTTGGCCGCTTGTTCGAGCGCGGCTTCGCCGGCATGCAGAACGTTTATGCGCGCAGCCTGGACTGGGCGCTTGAGAACCAGTGGCTGGTGATGTTCGTGCTGGCTTGCGTGGTGATGATGAATGTGTGGCTGTTCATCGCCGTGCCCAAGGGCTTTTTCCCGCAGCAGGATACCGGCCAGCTGAATGGCGGCTTGCGCGCCGACCAGAGCATTTCCTTCCAGGCGACCCAGGTCAAGATGCGCCAGATCGTCGACATCGTCAGTGCCGATCCGGCAGTGGACACGGTCACTGGCTTTACCGGCGGCGGGCGCGCCGGTGGCGGCTTCATGTTCGTGAGCCTGAAGCCACGCGGCGAGCGCAGCGAAGGCGGGCAAGCCGTGATTGCGCGCTTGCGGCCGCAACTGGCGCAAGTGACTGGCGTCAGCCTGTTCCTGAGCCCGGTGCAGGATGTGCGCATGGGTGGCCGGCAAAGCAATGCCAGTTATCAGTACACGCTCAAGAGCGACAACTTGGCTGACTTGCGCAAATGGTCAGCGCGCCTGACCCAGCAATTGAAAACCGACACCGCCGTGCTGACCGATGTCGACAGCGACCAGCAAGACAGCGGCGTGGAAACCTTCGTCAATGTTGACCGCGACCGGGCCGGACGGCTGGGCCTGACTGCGCGCGACATCGACAATGCGCTGTACAACGCATTTGGCCAGCGCCAGGTTGCAACTGTGTATGACGAACTGAACCAGTACAAGGTGGTGATGGAGGTTGACCCGGTCTATGCGCGCAGCCCGGCCGCCTTGCATGACGTCTACGTGCCGGTGCGCAGCAGCGCCATTCCCGCCACCACGGCGGCGGCAGGCACGGTGGGCAGCACGGCTGCGCCGGCAGGCACGGTGGCGCCTGCCACGGCTGGCGGCAGCGCCAACCCGGCCTTGCGCGATCCCTCCGCCGGCCAGGCGGTGAACACGACTGCCAGCGCAATGGTGCCGCTGTCCACCTTGGCCAGCTTTGAGCAGCGCGCCACGGCGGCGTCGATCAATCACCAGGATGCCGAGATTGCGACCACGATTTCCTTCAACCTGGTCGAAGGCGCCAGCCTGTCGGATGCGGCGCAAACCATGCGCCACGCAGAAGCGGCAATCGGGCTGCCGGGCAATGTGCGCGGCAGCTTCCAGGGCACGGCGCGCGCCTACCAGGAATCGCAGGGCCAGCAGGGCTTGCTGATCGCCGCCGCGCTGGTTGTGATCTATATCGTGCTGGGCGTGCTGTATGAAAGCATGGTGCATCCGATCACGGTGCTGTCTACCCTGCCCTCCGCCGGCGTGGGCGCGGTGATTGCGCTGTTGCTGTTCAAGATGGAGTTTTCCATCATTGCGCTGATTGGCGTATTCCTGCTGATCGGCATCGTGAAGAAAAATGCAATCCTGATCATCGACTTCGCGCTGGAAGCCGAACGGGCGCGCGGCATGACGCCACTGGCGGCCGTGCGCGAAGCTTGCCTGCTGCGCTTTCGCCCGATCCTGATGACGACCCTGGCCGCCGGCCTGGGCGCATTGCCGCTGGCAATCGGCTTTGGCGACGGCGCCGAGCTGCGCCGGCCACTGGGCGTGGCCATCATCGGCGGCTTGATCGCGAGCCAGGTGCTGACCTTGCTGACCACGCCCGTGGTCTACCTGCTGTTGGACCGCCTGCGCCGCAAGCGCCCGGGCCAGGCGCAACTGGCGCGCGTGCCGGCCGCCACCTGAACCCCCGATACCCCCCTACCGCATACCAGCACATGAACCTGACGCAATGAAAGCCGACCCGACCCGCATGAATACGACCAAGCCTTTGCTGGCCCGCATTTTCAAACGCAAGCAACTCGCCGTGCTGCCGCTTGCGCTATGGCTGGCAGCCTGCGCGGTCGGCCCGGATTACCAGCGCCCTGCGGCGCCCGCCGCCGAGCGCTACAAAGAAGCCGGCGACTGGGTGTCGGCTGCGCCATCGGATGCGATCGAGCGCGGCGCATGGTGGGAATTGTTTGGCGACCCGGTATTGAACGAGTTGGCGCCGCGGGTGGCGGTGTCGAACCAGAACGTGGCCGAGGCGGCCGGCGCCTACGCCCAGGCGCGGGCGCTGGTGGCGCAGCAACGGGCAGCGCTGTTCCCGGTCGTGAACCTGAGCGGCCAGGGCAACCGCAATGCCAGCGGCGCTTCCGCAACCGGCAGCACGGTGGTGCGCGCCGGCACCAGCATGCAAGTCAGCCTGGGCGCAAGCTGGGAGCCGGACGTATGGGGCCGGCTCGGCCGTGCAGTGGAAGGCGCGCGCGCCGGCGAGCAAGCCAGCGCAGCCGACCTGGCCACGGCCACGCTGTCGGCCCAGGGCGAACTGGCAGCGAATTATTTTTCGCTGCGCACGACCGATGCGCAAATCGCCTTACTGCGCCAGACCCTTACCGGTTACCAGCGCGTGTTGCAGATCACAAAGAATCGCTATGACGCCGGCATCGCACCACACACCGACCTTTTGCAAGCGCAAACCCAGCTTGCCAACGCCCAGGCCGACGAGCTGGGCCTGGCCCGGCAGCGCGCCCAGCTGGAGCATGCGATTGCCGTGCTGACCGGCGTTACACCGTCGCAATTTTCGCTGCCGCCAGTGGCGGACTGGAAGCCGCTGCTGCCGGGTGTGCCGCTGACCCTGCCTTCGGTGCTGTTGCAGCGCCGGCCCGACATTGCCGGCGCCGAGCGCAGGGTTGCGCAAGCCAATGAACAGATCGGCATTGCGCAGGCGGCCTGGTTTCCCAGCCTGGGCCTGACTGCGTCTTACGGATTGGGCGCAAGCACGGTGAGTGACTTGTTCAGCGCACCCACTGCCGCATGGTCACTTGGTTTTTCCGCGGTGCAGGCGATCTTCAATGCCGGCTTGACGCGGGGCCGGGTCGATGCCGCGCGCGCTGCCTGGGAACAGACGGTGGCGCGTTACCGCCAAACCGTGCTCACCGCTTTCCAGAATGTCGAAGACCAGCTGGCGGCGACCCGGGTGCTGGCGGACCAGTTGACACAGCGCCAGCAGGCGGCTGCGGCTGCGACCCAGGCCGAGGCGCAATTCATGAACCGCTACCAGGCGGGCCAGGTCGCCTATACCGAGGTCGTGAATGCCCAGGTCAGCGCGCTCAATGCCAGGCGCAACCTGCAGCAGGCGCAGGGCGACCAGTTGACGACTGCCGTGGCGCTGGTGCAGGCGCTGGGCGGCGGCTGGCGCGAACCGCGCTAGCGCGACTCACCGCTTGCCGCTTGTCATTGGCCGCTCGCAACGCGCATGTGCAGCGCCGTGGGAACTTCTGGCCGTGCGTGCGGTTCTGACCACTGTGTTTTTATACAGATGGAGCCAGCATGGACAAACATATCCAGTCGGAAAAAGACAGCAGCAACATGGTGAAGAAACCGGAAGACTGAACCACCGGCGATGAAGAAATGACCGGCGCCCAGAAGTCTTACCTGAAGACGCTTTCGGAGGAAGCGGGCGAGGAATTCGATGAGGGATTGAGCAAGGCCGAAGCCTCGCGCCGCATCGATGAATTGCAGCACAAGACGGGCCGCGGCCTGGAAAACCGGCATTGAAAAAAGGGAGTGGCGGCCGCGGCCGCCCTCCCCTTTTTTCTGAGCAGCGCGGCGCGTGCCCGCTGCTTACTGCGTACTGCTTCCTGCTTACTGCCTGATCGCCTCGATCGCAACTTCTATACGAATATCATCGCTGACATTGGGCGCGTATTTACCCATGTTGAAGTCGGTGCGCTTGACGGTGGTGGAAGCATTCGCCCCGAGCGCATCCTTCTTCAGCATCGGGTGCGGCATCGTGTGGAAGCCATTGACAGTCAGCGTCACCGGCTTCGTCACGCCCTTGAGCGTCAGGTTGCCTTCAATCGCAGACGGTTTGTCGCCATTGAACAGCACACGGGTGGACTTGAAGGTGGCGGTCGGGAATTTCGCGGTGTCGAGGAAATCCGGTCCCTGGATATGCTCGTTGAACAAGGCCGAGCCAGTGCTGATCGACTTGGCGTCGATCGTGATATCCACGCTGCCAGTCTTGGCTTCGGCATCGTAGACCACCGTGCCGCCGACCTTGTCAAAGCGCGACTGCTGCAGCGAATAACCGAAGTGGCTATAGCCGAAGCGCGCGAAAGTATGGTTGGGGTCGGTGGCAAAAGTGACAGGCGCGGCAAATGCCGGCACCAGGGTCGAAGCTGCAAGGATCAGGCTGGCCAGCAAGGCGTTGCGTTGTTTCATGTGTTCTCCAGGGTGGGTTTTACTGAGCCGCAGTAATGCGGAATTTGATTTGTACATCGTTTGCGACGATGTCGAACTTGGACCAGGCGCCTTCACCGATTGCGAAGTCGCCACGGCGGATCGTGAATCCACCTTCGAACAAGCCATTGTTGCCAGCCGGCGTGAAAGTCGCCGGTATCACGACGTCGCGCGACTGGCCTTTGATTGTCAGCTTGCCGTTGACTTCATATTTATTGCCGCTGGTCGGCTTGACGCTGGTGGCCACGAAGCGCGCGCTCGGGAAAGACTTGGTGTTGAGCCATTCGCGGCCCACCACTTCCTGGTCGGCGTCCGGGGAACCGGCGTCCACGCTGGCCAGGTCGACGTCGAAGCTGACTTTTGCAGCCGTGGGCTTGGCCGGGTCGAAATTGAGTTGCGCGGCAAACTTGCGGAAGCGCCCATCGATGGCCACGCCCATCTGTTTGTAAGTGAAATTGATTGCGCTCTTTTCAGGCTGGACATTGCGGTATTCAACCGCCTGCGCCAGTCCCAGTGCGACGAATAACAGCAAGCCGACCGCGCCCTGCCGCAGTTGCCGGAGTTGCTGCACGCGTACCGGCTGTTGTGTTGATTCCAATTCAATTCTCCCTTGTCTTGCGTGGCAGCATCCGCAGCAGGATGTCGTCGCGGTCATAAAAATGATGTTTCAGCGCTGCGCCAACATGGCCCAGCAGCACGGCGATGAGCAGGAAGTTCAGCGCCACATGCACGTCGGTCAGCAGCGAGCCCAGTTCCTTGTTTTTTCCCACCAGGTCCGGAATCGGCAGTACGCCGAACCACACTGTCTGGAAGCCCTTGGCCGAACTCATCAGCCAGCCCGACAGCGGAATCGCAATGATCAGGATGTAGAGCAGCCAGTGGCCTGCCGCCGCCGCGATTTGCTGTGAGCGCGGCAGGCTGGCTGGCAGCGGCGGCGGCCGGTGCGTCGCGCGCCAGGCCAGCCGCACCAGCGCCAGCAGGAAGATCGTGACGCCAGCCCACTTGTGCCACGAATACAGTTGCAGCTTTTGCGGCGACAGCTTCAGCCCGCTCATGTAAAACCCCAACGGCAGCATGCCCAGGATCAGCACTGCCATCAGCCAGTGCAAGGCTTTGGCAGTGCGGGTGTAATGCTGGCTCATGCAGCTTCCTTTTCGAAAATCCAGGCGTCCATCGCCAGCACATAATCGTCTATGCCGGCATGGAAGCGTCGGGCGCCGGCTTGCTCGCCGCCGCCGGCGCCCAGTGCCACGAACAGGGGCAGCAAATGTTCTTCGCTCGGATGGGCACGCGCTGCGTCGGGCGCCTGCTTGCGATAGTCCAGCAGGGCCGCCAGGTCATGCGCTGCAAGCCGGCTTGCTATCCACTCCGGGAAGGCATGCACGTACTCCGGCGCTGCATGGCCGCTGCGCGCCAGGCCATAGTCACGCAGGTTGTGCGTGATATTGCCCGAGCCAATCACCAGGAAACCGGCAGCCGCCAGCGGCGCCAGCGCCTGGCCCAGCCGGTAAGCCTGGGCCGGGCCGGCATGGGTTTGCACCGATACCGGAATCACCGGCACGTCGGCATCGGGAAACATCAGGCGCAGCGGCACCCAGGCGCCGTGGTCCAGGCCGCGTTGGGCATCGGTGGCAACCGGCAGGCCGGCAGCGGTAATGGCTGCCACCACTTCCTGCGCCGCTTCGCGGCCGCCGCTGGCGGGATAACGCAGCGCATACAGCTCTTGCGGGAAGCCGTGGAAGTCGTGGATGGTGTCAAGCCGGGGCGCCACGCCCACGACGGGAATCGTCGTCTCCCAATGGGGGCTGACGATGACGATGGCGCGCGGCCGCGGCAAGCGGCGCGCGCATTCTTCCAGCGCCGCGCCGGCCGCGCCGGGACGCAGTGCGAAAGTCGGCGCGCCATGCGGCACGAACAGGGCCGGGAATGCAGGAGGATTTGCGGCTGGCGTTTTCATGACCTTACTGTAGACCCGCAACCTGCAGCTATCTAGGCCACAATATGCAATTGTTTGTTGCGAATGGCGGAACAATGGATCGGTTTTCTGCAATGCGGCTTTTCGTACGGGTGGCTGAACTGGGCAGCTTCTCCGGGGTGGCGCAGCAAATGGGCGTGGCGCGCTCGGTGGTGACACGCCAGGTCGCCGCGCTGGAAGCGCACCTGGGCACCAAGCTGATTGCGCGCAGCACCCGCAGCCTGACGCTGACTTCAGCCGGCACAGCCTTCCTCGAAAAATCGCGCGTGATATTGAACCTGGTCGAAGCGGCGGAAACCGACATTGCCCAGGAAGCCGTGGCGCCGCGCGGCAGTATCCGGATCAGCCTGCCACTGTCGTTCGGCATCAAGCGCATTGCGCCGCTGCTGTTGGCCTTTGCCGAACGCTATCCCGAAGTACGGCTGGACATGGATTATGCAGACCGCCGGGTAAGCCTGATCGAGGAAGGCTACGACCTCTCGATCCGCATCACCCGCACGCTCGGTCCGACCGACGTGGCGCGCAAACTGGGCACGGCCCGGATGCTGGTGCTGGCTTCGCCGGGCTACCTGGCGCGCCACGGCCGCCCCCAGCATCCGACCGACCTGGTCCATCATGAATGCCTGGGTTACACGATTGCCGGCAACAACCTGCCCTGGCCTTTTGTCATCGATGGCCGCATCGAGCATATCAACGTGCGCAGCCGCCTGAACGGCAACAATGGCGAAGTATTGACCGCGGCGGCGGCCCAGGGCCTGGGCATCACTTGCCAACCTGATTTCATTGCCGGCAGCTTCATCGCCGCAGGCCAGGTGGAAGAAATCCTGCAAGGGTTTCCGCTACCGGAATTGGGCATCTACGCAATCTTCCCCGGGACGCGCCATATACCGCACCGGGTGCGGGTGTTGATCGATGAATTGCAGGTCGCACTGCAGCCGGCGCCGGCGCCTGCCGCTGATGCAGGATGAACCGCGGCGGCGCGCGCTGGCGCCCTACATTTCCCCGTGCAGGCGCAGTGACCACACCGACACTGGCGAGCGGTCGCGGTTGTAGCCGGGGTTCACGATGCGCTGCCAGTCCAGGCTGAGCCTTGTGCGCTGGCTGGTGCGCCAGCTGTAGTAGACCTCGGCAATGCGTTCGCTGCCATAGTTGAGCGCCCCGTCGCCGAGGAAGGCGCCCAGTCCACCGGCTGCCAGGTAGCGCCGGTGACTTGTGCTCAGCCCATTGACGGCGATAGCAAAGCCCGTGACGTCGGCGGCGCGTCCCCAGTGGTTGCCCTTGATCGCAAAGCCAGCGCTTAAGGCGCGGTCGATTTCAGTGAAGGCATAGGTTTCGGTGCGCCCGTCATTCCAGCTGGCGCGCGCGAACATGCCAATGTCTGGCGCCAGCTCCTGCTCGAGTGCCATCCCCGCGCCCAGCTTGCTTTGGTCGCGCCGCACGGGCGCCAGGTCCGGCGCTGCGCCCGGTGCAGCTTGCCGGATCGCTTCATCGAATGAACCGGCGCGCACGTGGTTGCGAAACACCAGCGCCCGCAGTTTGCCCGGCATGCCGGCGATGCGATGCGCATGCTCCAGTTCAAGCTGGTCGCCATAGTGGCGCAGCAGGCGCTTGTCCAGCGGCAAGCCGTTGGACTGCTCGGGTTGCATGAAACGGCCGGCGCGCACGACCCACTGGTCCAGGTAATACTCGCCAGCCAGTCCCCAGCTGTAGCCGCGCGCATCGGCTGCGAAATCGAAGGCGCCATGCGTGAGGAAAGACCAGTTCAGGAATTGGGTGCGTGGGTCGTGGGCGTAGGCATTGGCATCGAAAATATCGGTGATGGCCAGGTTGCCCGCGGTGAGCACGAAGCGGCGGCGCCGCGTATCAAGCTGGAACTGGTTGGCCCCCGCAGCAAGCTGCTCCGTTTCGCCGTCGAGCGTCCAGGTCTTGCGCAGAAATAGCCGGGCCCGGTACAGCGTCGGATCGGGACCGCTGGATTTCTGCTGCTCGCCATTGGTCATGCCGCCCAGCCCGTGCAGGCCCGACAGTGGCACGCCCTGCACAAGTTCGGGATTGAACCAGATTTCCAGGCCCGGCGCGGGCTGCCATCCGAGGAAGGCGGTGCTGCTGAAGGTGTAGGCGCGCTCGCGCGCCACTTGCAGGCTGTTGGGGCCGCTATAGCGCGCTGCACTGGCCGGCTTTTGCTGCCAGATCCAGGTCGCCTGGTAGTGCGCGTCCCATGTCTTGTCTTCCGCCGCCGCGGCCGGCGCCACGCCGGCCAGCGCAGCCAGCAGGCTTGCCAGTGCAGCCGTTGCGACATGCAGGCAGTGTGTTCCCCAACACGGGCCCGGCCCGGTTCCTTGTCTGCTGGCTTGCATGGTAAGCGCGTCCGGCGCGTCGATTGGTTCCAGACGGCATCTTACTGCAAGCTGCCTGCCTTCCAGCCGCGCTAGGCAACCGGCTTGCGCGGCCGGCCGCCGCGCTTGCCATTTTCTGCGGCGGCGCGGCGCTTGGCATCACTTGATGCCGAACCGCCCAGTGCGCCCAAACCGCCAGCCAGGACAGCGCGCGGCAGCTGGCTAAGGCAAGCCCGCACCAGGCCGTCGACGCTGATGTAGGCGTCTGCCGCGTCCAGCGCCAGCGTCTGGCCGGTGGGCGTCAGGTAAATGTTTTCAAGATCGTCGGCTACGGCATCCTGCAATTCTTCGATGAAGTGCACCGGCAAGTCGAAGGCGATGCCGTTGGCAAAGCACATATGGATTGCGTGTTCATCGCGCAGGTATTTCACGCGCTCGAGGGCAAGGGCGCTCGCTGCCGGCTGATTATCGCGATCAAGGGGATTGCACGGGGATGGCATGGCACACTTTAACCCAAACGCTTGGGTTTTGAAAGGGTAAAACAGCTTCCCCGCTTCAGATTCCCCGGTGTTTACAAAGCCGGGCGCCGCAATCCCGCCGGGTTGATTTGTTCGAACGCATGGCCCAGCTGCAGCAGGCCGAAGTCGTCATGATGGCGGCCGACGATTTGCAGGCCGACGGGCAAGCCCTCGTCGGTAAAGCCACAGGGCAGGGACAGGGCCGGATGGGAAGTGACCGTGATTGCATAGCACGACGCCATCCACGCAATATAGTTTTCCATCTCCACGCCGTTGATGGCCGTGATGTAGGCCTGGTCGACCGGAAACGGCGGCACCTGGTTGACCGGGCACAGCAGGAATTCATAGGTCTGCATGAAGCGGTTCATGCGCTCAAACAGCAGTGAGCGCAGCTTGCCGGCACGCGCCACTTGCGGGCCGGTCAGCTTGCGGCCCTCTTCGATATTCCACACCACCGTGTCTTTCAACACGCCGGGATGCGCATCCATCACCGGCCCGAGGCGCAATTCAAAACTGAGCGCGCGCAGGGTCATGAAGATTTCGCTGGCATCGCGCAAATCGGGCGACGCATCTTCAACGATACAACCGAGGTCTTCAAAGCGCTGGCGCTGTTGCTGCAGCACGGCTGTCACGCGCGGATCGACCGGCAGGCCGCCCAGGTCCGGACTCCAGGCCACGCGCACGCCTTTGAAGTCGCGCGCCAGCGGCGCACGGAAACGGGCGCCGTCGCCATCGATGGCAAGCGGGTCGCGCGCATCGAAACCGGCCATCACTGACAAGTGCAAGGCCAGGTCGCCGACATTGCGCGCCATCGGCCCCGTGACCGACAAGGTGCTCCAGGCGTCCGACGCAGGCACTTGCGGCACCCGGCCGGGCGAGGGGCGCAGGCCGACGACATTGCAGTAATTCGCCGGGCAGCGCAACGAACCGCCCATGTCGGTGCCATCGGCCAGCGGCACCATGCCGGCCGCCAGCGCCACAGCCGACCCGCCGCTCGATCCACCACAAGTCAGCGACAAGTCGTACGGATTGCGGGTCGCGCCAAACACGGCATTGAAGGTTTGCGAGCCGGCGCCGAATTCCGGCGTATTGGTCTTGCCGATGCTGATGGCACCGGCCTGCTGCTGGCGCTCCACCGCCAGCGCGCTTTTCGCCGGTATGAAACGTTCATGCACGCGGCTGCCGAAGGTGGTGCGCATGCCCTTGGTCAGCAGCAAATCCTTGTGCGCCACCGGCAAGCCGTGCAAGGGGCCCAGCGGCAAGCCCCTGGCCTGGTCTTCGTCGGCCTGCGCCGCAGCCTGCATCGCCTGTTCCGCATGCAGCGTGACGATGGCATTGGTAGACGGGTTCACTTGCTCGATGCGCGCCAGGTGCGCGGCCATCACTTCACGCGCCGACAATTGCCCGCTGCGGATTGCGGCGGCAAGGTCGGTGGCGCTCATATAAAAAATTTCAGGCATTGCGGCTCACTGCTCCAATAGTTCGATGCATGGATCCCGGGGCGGCCTGGCCTGGCCCGGCCCGGCCCAGTTCAATAGCCCAGCGTCTGCGGCAACCACAATGCCAGTTGCGGGAACACCGTCACCAGCGCCAATGCCAGCAACATTGCACCCACCATGCACAAAGCCCAGCGCACGGTCGATTCCATCGTGATGCCGGCAATGCGCGTGGTCACCATCAGGTTCACTGCCATCGGCGGCGTGAACTGGCCGATCGCCAGGTTCATGGTCATGATGATGCCAAACCAGACCGGGTCCCACTGGTAGTGCTTGATGATGGGCAGCAGCACCGGCAGGAACACCATGAAGATCGATACCGCATCCAGCAGCATGCCGGCGACAAGCAGCATGATCGTGATCATCAACAGCATCAGCGCCTCATTGCTGGTGAAGCCCAGCAGCGCCTTGGCAAACGCGTCGAAGGCGCCCAGGGTGGCGCCGGCATGCGCAAACACGCCGGCCAGCGAAATGATCAGCAGCACGACCGCGGAAATTTCCGCCGCTTCGACCAGCACTTCATAAATGCTGCGCAGGCTCAGCGAGCGGTACACGAAGAGGCCAACCATGAAGCCGTAAAAGACGGCCACGACCGCCGCCTCGGTCGGCGTAAACAGGCCGGTACGCAAGCCGCCCAGTATGATGACTGGCGCCAGCAAGCCCCAGATCGCCTCCTTGAAGCTGGCCCAGAAGGCTGGCGCGGCTTCGCCCGGCACGCTGCCCCAGTTATTCTTGAATGAAAAGTAAAGCGTGGGCAGGATCAGCGACAGGCCAGCCAGCACGCCCGGTATCACGCCGCCGGCGAACAGCGCCGGCACGGATGCAGACGGCACCAGCACGCTATATACGATCAGCGCAATCGATGGCGGGATCAGGATCGCAGTCGAACCTGCCGCCGCAATCAGCGTGGCGGAGAATTCCTTCGGATAGCCTTGCTTGAGCATGCCGGGAATCATCACCATCGCCACCGCCGCAGCGTCAGCAGGGCCGGACCCGGAGATACCGCCAAGGAACATGCAAACCAGGATTGCAACCACGCCTTGTGCGCCGCGGCGCTGGCCGACAATGGCAGACGCAAAGCGCACGATGCGCGCCGCCACGCCAGCGCGTTCAAAGATCAACCCGGCCAGCACGAACACCGGCAGCGCCAGCAGCGGATACTTCGCGATGCCGTTATAGGCATTGGTGGGCACCGACATGATGCCCAGGCCTTCGACCAGGATCACGGCCGAGCCGGTCAGGCCGAGCGCAACCGCAAGCGGGGCGCCAATGGCAAGCAAGAGCGCGAAGCCAAGGAAAAGAAGCAGGCTGCCGCCGATCACAGTTGCGCCTCCTGCCCTTCCCGACCGGCCTGGCCCTTGAGCAAGCGGATGGTGCGGCCAACGATGCGCAGCAAGATCACCACCGACAATAGCGGCAGGAAGATCGTGTAGATCCATTGCGGTATGCCGATGCCGGGCGAAGTCGTGTCGTATTGCCAGTCATCCAGGAACAGCTTCCAGCCATACCAGGCCAGCAGCGCAAACATCAGCGCCGACATCAGCATCACCAGCAGCTCCACCTTGCGCGCCACCGGCGGCGACAGGCGATCGGTCAGGAAAGTCATGCGGATATGCCGGTTGCGCGCAAACGCGGCGGCAGAGCCGACCAGGGTCAGCACCACCATCAGGAAGACAGTGAATTCCTCGGTGAAGGCAAACGAGGCATTGGTCAGGTAGCGCACCACCACGTTGGCAAAGGTGATGCAGCAGATCAGCGCCATGGTGACCGCGGCAATCGCTTCTTCAATCTTGACCGGCACGCCGCCGGGCACGGGTTCAGTGTGCTGGCCGTCGTCGGCTGGCTCGGGCGGGGTGCTCATTTGTGGCTCGCTTATAAAAAAAGAAGCGCCGCCGGGCCGGGCGGCGCTATGCATCATGATGTCGTCTTATTTCCTGGCAGCGATGTCGGCTTCCGCCTTTTTCACCAGGTCGGGGCCGATTGCCTTGGTCCACTTCTCGACCACCGGCCGCGTCAGCTTCTTGAATTCATCGATTTCCTTGGGTGTCAGGCGCGTGACTTTTACGCCCAGCGCTTCGACATCCCGGTACACGCTGCTGTCGGTGGCAGTCATGCCCTTGCGCGCGAGTTCCGTCTCTTCGCGCCCGGCTTGCACGGCTGCGGCGCGCACGGCTTCCTGGTCCGCCTTGGACCAGCTGGCCCAGACTTCCTTGTTGACGACGAAGACCAGCGGGTCATTCACATAACCCCACACGGTCAGGAATTTCTGGTTCAGCGTGGACAGCTTGGCGGCGACGAACACCGACATCGGGTTTTCCTGGCCATCCACGGCGCCCGAAGCCAGCGCCGGCTGCGCGTCGGCAAAACTCATCTGGGTCGGGTTGGCGCCCAGCGCGGTGAACGTGTCATTGAACAAGGGCGAGCCCACGACGCGGAATTTCATACCCTTCATGTCGGCCGGCGTGCGGATTTCGCGGCGCGAATTGGACAGTTCGCGATAGCCGTTCTCGCCCCATGCCAGCGGTATCACGCCATTGCGCTCGATCACCTTGAACAATTCCTCACCGACACGGCCGTGCGTCAAGGCATCCACCGCCCTGTAATCCGGCGTCAGGAAAGGCAGCGAAAACAGGTTCAATTCTTTTATCTGCGGCGACCAATTGATGGTGGAGCCGATGGCCAAGTCGATCGCGCCCTGGCGGATCGCAGTGAATTCGCGGGTCTGGTCGCCAGAGACAAGCGAGGTGCCCGGGTACATCTTGATATTGATGCGGCCCTGGGTTTTTTCTTTGACCAGTTCAGCCCAACGCTCGCCGCCCTTGCCCCAGGGGAATGCATTGCCAAGCACAGTAGACAGGCGATATTCGGGTTTGTATTTTTCCTGCGCCAGGCTGGGGCTGGAAAACAAAACGGCCAAGCCGGCGGCGAGGCAGAGAAAGGGCGATCGCAAAATATGGTCTCCGTAAAGGCGCCTGGTGGCGCGTGAGGGGTCCGGCTGGTTGGCGCGGAACGGCGTGAAAAATGTCAACTGCCCAGCCTTGGGCGAAGGCACTTTTTACAGGAAGTTTTGTTATAGGGCAATGCCAGGGCAAGTTGGTGGGCTCACCATAATAGAGCATTAGCCAAGCGCAAAATGTGGGCGATAGTTGAACCTCCACTCGCCAATCGCCTCCAAACTTCCTTTCATGCAAATAACAGGAACTTTTTTGTGGATTTTGCGGAAATAGTCAGCGGGACTATCGACGGACGTTATGACGCTACGGCCCTGCCTGACATTTTGAGCGCAGTGCGCAAACACTTGCGCATGGATATCGCCTTCATGAGCGAGTTCACCGATGGGCGCCGCGTATTTCGCAATGTCGATGCTGCTGGCGACGCCCCGATCAAGGTCGGCGGCAGCGACCCGCTGGAAGACTCTTATTGCCAGCGCGTCGTGGACGGACGGCTGCCGGCGCTGATGCAAGACGCGCGCGAAGTAGAAGAAGCAGCCAAGTTGCCGGCCACACATGCGTTGCCAGTGGGTGCCCACCTGTCTGTGCCGGTGAAACTGAGCGACGGCACGATCTACGGCACCTTTTGTGCCTTCAGTTATTCAGCTGACCATTCACTCAATGCGCGCGACCTGGAGATGATGCACGTATTTGCCGACCTGGCCGCGCGACTGGTCGAGCGTGAACGCAAGATAGCCCTCACCACGCATGACGCTTTGCAGCGCATACAGTCGGCGCTGGACCATGATGAACTCAGCATCGTTTTCCAGCCGATCTACAACTTGCTGGAAAACCGGATGGTAGGCCTTGAAGCCTTGTCGCGTTTTTCGGCAATGCCCTTGCGCTCGCCCGACGTCTGGTTCAATGAAGCCAGTGAGGTCGGCCTCGGCCGCGACCTGGAAAAAAAAGCGGCGCAGATGGCGCTGCGCTACCTGGACCAGATTCCCGACGATATTTATGTGTCGGTCAACATGTCGCCCGAACATGTGCTGGACGGCACGCTGGCTGCGGCGCTGGAAGGCGTGCCCCTGCAGCGCGTGATACTGGAAATTACCGAGCACAGCGCCGTGGTTGCCTACAGCGAACTGGCCGAATGCCTGGCCCCGCTGCGCGCAGCGGGCTTGCAAGTGGCCATTGACGATGCCGGCGCCGGCTATGCCAGCTTCCGCCACATACTGAACCTGGCACCGGACCGCATCAAGCTCGACATGAGCATCACCAAGAATATCGACCGCGATCCTTCGCGGCGCGCATTGGCCGCAGCATTCAGCCGCTTTTCCGACGAGATCGGCAGCAAGCTGATTGCCGAGGGTGTCGAAACGCCTGAAGAATTGGCCACGCTGGAATCGCTGGGCGTGGTGCGGGCCCAGGGCAATTACCTGAGCGCCGCCTTGCCGCTGGCAGGCGTGCTGACGCTCAACACCCAAGGCATGGTTGCGCGCGCCGGAGGGCGCTAGGCGAGCCGCGATCCGGTGCTGGCCACGGCCGCGTTTTTGCCCGCAGCCGCTTGCCAGCACCTCGCCCAAATTCGCCTTAAGCAGGCTGAGGCGTAAATCCCGCGTCGCGTATGGCCTGTGCAATGCCGGGCGCCGCAGCCTGGGTATCGATCTTCACCAAGTGCTGCGCCAGGTCCACATCCACCTGTGCAGCCGGGTCGACCGCTTTGACTGCATTGGTCACGCTTGCAACGCAATGGCCGCAAGTCATGTCGTTTACGCGAAAAGTCAACATCCTAGCTCCTCATGGTCAGTTCGCCGGCCGGTCCGGCCGTCGGTGATGGGTCAGAGGAAAGCCACCAGGTCATCGATTCCAGCATCGTCCAATGCCGGCGCATTCCCCGCCTTGCGATGATACGGCGCTTACCCGGTATTCACGTTGGCACTGGTGCGCAAGCACAGGACCCGGAGCGAGACCGTGCTGCAAGCGGCGCGCAGCATGGCGTGCAGTGGCGTGCAACTGGCGAGATCGGTGCTGGCCGGCTTTTGAGCGCATCGCTTGCGCTGGCTGCCGCGCCGCTGTGATGACAAGCCCGCGCCGTGAATACCATCGCCAAACCGGTGCGCGCAGGCCGCGAAGGCGCACCCGGACCGGGCCCAAGTTGGGCACGATTTGCGCGAGTCGGTTATTTGCGTATTGAAGCTTGCGCCAGCCAGAACCTATTGCTCGCTGATCGTGTCAATCTTTACAACACGCCCGGCAGCAACATGGTTACGGGAAAGCCCGGGGCGCAAGAATCATTGAAAACGGCGATTTAATGCAATCTCGGCAGGTCTACAAGGGATCGGGGTGGGGTAATGGCTGGCCGGGGTGCGACGCAAGGAGCGCCGCGCCATGAGCGCACGCCGCATACTCGTCATACATAACCGCTACCGGCAACGGGGCGGGGAAGACGTCGTCGTCGACGATGAAGTGCGCCTGCTGCGCGAGCATGGCCATGCCGTGCGCGTCTATGGCCGCGACAACGCCAGCATAGACGGCATGGCGAAAGTGACGCTGGCACGCGAAACGGTCTGGTCCTCGCGCACCACGCTCGACTTGCAGCAGCAACTCCGCGAATTCAGCCCGGACCTGATCCACGTTCACAACAGCTTTCCGCTGGTGTCGCCTTCGCTTTATTGGGCTGCGGCAAAAGCGCCCTGCCCGGTGGTGCAAACCCTGCACAATTTCCGGCTGATGTGTTTGCAGGCGATGTTCCTGCGAAACAACCGCGTCTGCGAAGACTGCAAGGGCACCACACCCTGGCGCGGCGTGGTGCGCGGTTGCTATCACGACTCGCCAACCCAATCCGCGGTACTGGCCGGCATGCTGGTCGTGCATCGCGGGCTGGGCACTTTCCAGCGCAAGATCACGCGCTATATCGCGCTGAATAATTTTTCGCGCGACAAATTCGTCGAGGGTGGCTTGCCAGCCGAGCGGATCACGGTCAAACCGAATTTCGTCGCCCATCATGCGCTGCCCGAAGGGCCGCGCCGGGGCGCGCTTTTCGTCGGCCGGCTGTCGCATGAGAAAGGACTCGCCCTGCTCGGCGATGCGCTCGACTTGCTGCCGGGCGCCAGCGTCGACGTGCTGGGGGATGGACCGGAGATGGCGATGGTGCAGGCGCATCCGCAGATGCAGGCGCTGGGACGGCGCGAACGCAGCGAAGTAATGGAACGCATGCATAGCGCCGCTTACCTGGTCATGCCGAGCATGTGGTACGAAACCTTCGGCCTGGTGCAGATGGAAGCCTTCGCTTGCGGCTTGCCCGTGATCGCGCCGCGGCTGGGATCGATGGCGGAAATGATCGACCACGGCCACACTGGCTTGCTGTTCGAGCCGGGCTCGGCGCGCGACCTGGCGGCGCAAATCACCTGGGCCGAAGCGCATCCGCAGCAGTTGCTGGCGATGGGGCGCAATGCGCGCGCGGTCTACCTGGAAAAATACACGCCCGAGCGTAATTACACGCAGTTGATGGAAATCTACGAGTCGGCAATGGAGGCGATGGAGGAGAAAAAGCTGGCGCTGCTGTAAGGCCAGGCCGCCAGCGCCGCTTTGCAGTCAGCCCAGCCAAAGCTCGACCAGGCGCTTGCGCTGGCTGGCGTCGGGAATGGGTCCAAGCCCGGCCTGGCAATTGTCGGTCATGTGTTCCGGCCGGCCCGTGCCCGGTATCGCGCAAGTGACGGCCGGATGGCTGACGACGAATTTCAACAGCAGCTGGGCCCAGCTGGTGCTGCCCAGTTCAGCCGCCCAGCCTGGCAGCGGCCGCGCCGACAATTGCCGCAATAGCCGGCCACCGCCGAAAGGCTGGTTCACCAGCACGCCGACGCCCTTGTCCGCGGCCAGGGGCAGCAACTGCTTCTCAGCCTCGCGCTCGGCGATCGAATAATTGAGTTGCACGAAGTCCAGAGGCTCGGCGCGCAAGATGGCTTCCAGCTCCGGATAGGCGCTTTGCGTGTAATGCGTGACGCCGACGTAGCGGATGCGGCCCTGCTCTTTCCAGGCGCGCAAGGTCTTGAGTTGCGTGCGCCAGTCCAGCAGGTTGTGGACTTGCATCAGTTCGATGCGGTCGTCGCGCAGCAATTGCATCGACTCTTGCATCTGGCGGATGCCGGCTTCGCGCCCGGTGGTCCAGACCTTGGTCGCGACGAAGGCTTTCTGCTGCCAGCCGCCTTGCGCCAGCAAGTCGCCCGCCACCGCTTCGGAGCGGCCATACATGGGTGAGCTGTCAATGACGCTGCCGCCGTGCTCGAACAAGATACGCAGCACGCCGGCCAGCCGCGCGCGTTGCGCCGCGCTTTCATCCACATCGAAGGTTTGCCAGGTGCCGCAGCCGATTACGCCCAGCATTTCCCCGCTGGCCGGTATGCGCCGCTGTTGCATGTGCGTCGTGGTGCTGGCCGTGGTGCTGGCCGCAGCGGCCGGCTTGCCGCCAGGATTGGCCGCGCCGGCTGCCAGCGCCATCATCGGGCCCGGCGCGGCCATGCCCGCCAGTGCCAGTCGCAAGAAAGTGCCGCGATCCATGTCATTTCCCTTCATCCATTCAAGGCTTGCGGCGTGCTTGCCAGTGTTGCCGTGCGGGCTGCACTGTCTTGTTGCCGCGCCAGCCAGGCCGATAAGCCGGCCCAGGCCAGGCTTATCGGCAGCATGATCCAGGCCAGGGTCGCAAAACCTGCGCCCGCGGCGGCCAGCAAGTTGAAGATCCAGGCGCTGGCCGCATCGCCGCCGCGGTAAACCACAGTCTCAATCGCGCTCTTGACCTTGTATTTTGCCTCGCGGCTGACCACCGTGAACAGTAGCTCGCGCGCCGGACGTGCGATCGCATAATCGCATGCGCGGCGCATTGCCTGGGCACCGGCCATGACCCACAAGGTGGGAAAGCTTGCCGCCAGCGCAAACGCAGCCCAGCCCACCAGCGGCAATAGCGCCAGCGCCACACCAACGCCGAACCAGCGCAGCAGGCGACTGGTGACGAATAACTGCAGCAGCAGCGTCGTGCCGGACACTGCCAGGTCGATCAGCGCGAACAGTTGCGCCCGGGCGGCAGTGTCGCCGCTGCTGCTGGCCACCAGCCGGCTTTGCTCCAGGTAGAGGAAGGTCGAGGCCAGCGTATGCAGCAGGAAGTAGAGGGCGATGGCGCCCAGGTAGCGATCGCGCAGCAGTAAGCCCAGTCCTGCCAGCACCGTGCCGCCCAGACCTGCGCCATGCGTGCCGTGGCGGCCAGCGGTGGCGGGGGCGCCATCCAGGTCGGGCCGCAAAGCCCCTGCCGCAGCGCCCCGCGCCAATCGCCGATAGCAATGCACGCAGGATTCCAGCAACAGTGCTGCCAGCAAAGCCATCAGGGCCGGGCCGCCCGGCAGCGCAATGCCGGCCGCCAGTGCCGGGCCGGCCAGCGCGCCCAGGGTGCCGCCGGCGGCAATGAAAGCAAACAGCCGCCGCCCCTGCTCGCTGCTGAAGCGGTCTGCAAGCGCACTCCAGAACATCGACACGACGAACAGGTTGTAGACGCTGAGCCAGACAAAAAATACCCGACCGGCCTCGACCGGCGCACGGCCGCTGGCGAACCAGGCCGCGAACAGCAGGATATTGAAGCTGAAGAAGCGGAACACCAGCGGCACGAAACGCGCTGGCGCATGGCGCCGCGCCAGCCAGCCATAGACGGGCACCAGCAACAGCATGGCGATGAAGGTGGCCGAGAATAGCCAGGGCAGCTGGCCGACGCCGCCGGCCAGGCCCATTGCGTCGCGCAAGGGCCGCAACAGGTAATAACCGCAGAGCAGGAAAAAGAAACCGGCGAAAGCGGCGAACAGCGCCGCCCCTTCGCCCGGCTGGATTTCAACGACGCGCGACAGCAGCCGCTTCATTCTCGCCAATGACCGTTGCCGGGCTGGCGCGACGGCTGCGGCGGGCGCGCCGCTCGCGCACGACCAGGGTGCCGGCGAGCTTGTCATGCCAGCCTTGCTTGCGCGGCTGGAATGCCACCCACAGGAAGCCCAGGCCGCAAGGCGCCAGGGCCAGCAGCAAGCCAAGCACGCGGCCTATGCGTTGCGGCAGGGCTGGCGGACAACCGGTGCGCGCATCTACCACCACGGCTGAAATCGCAAGCTGGCCCGGCGTGGTGCCAGGCGTCATATAAAAGAACACGGCAGCGGTGGCGCACAAGAGCCAGGACAGCAAGCCGGCCGGACCCGGTGTCAGCACGGCAGCTGCGCCGCGCTCGGCCAGCTGCAGCAGCGGGGAAAACAGTGCCGCCAGCAAAATCACATCAAGCAAGCCGGCCCAGGAGCGGGCCCAAAAGCCGACATATTCCAGTTCGCACGCATGGTCTCCCCGATGCAGTTGCTCAGCCTTGCGGCGCCAGGATTTCATCAATTTTTTTCCGGGGCAGGTCTAGAATCGGGTGCGGTGGGCCAGTCGCAATGCAACCAGCATGTTTTGTGAAGCCATGCGCCTGGCATGCCAGCCGGCAAGCGGGGTATGACTTCCATTCAACATGTTAGCCTTGCGGCAGCGCTGCACTTTGACATGGACCACATGGACTTGCAACTTGACCATCTTGCCCGCATCGTTGGCGTCGCCACCGCGCCCGCTTTCCTGCTGGGCGCCGTGGCGATGCAAGTGCGGGTATTGAACAACCGCTTGTCACGCATCGTCGACCGCGAGCGCTGGTTGCGCCAGCAGCCGCCACCGGAAGAACCGGCCCGCGCCAATGAGGTCGCCCACGAAGCGCGGGTCCTGCAACAGCGCAAACGCACGATTTACCGCGCCATCTTGCTGTGCTGCCTGTGCGCGCTGCTGGTGTGCTGCGTGATTGCCGCGCTCTTCATCGACGATTTGCTGGGCGCGGATATCGACCCGCTCCTGGCCGCCCTGTTCGTGTCAGCCATGGCTTGCATGGTGGGCAGTTACCTGTTCTTCCTGGACGAGATTTTCCTGTCGATACGCAAACTGCGGCTGACGATACGCGGCAGCCGCAAGCTGCCGCCGCAAACCTGAGGCGCGTATTTGAGGCCCTGCGGCCCCGAGGCCCGAGGCCCGGGGCCCCGGCCGCGGCCTGCGGATTCACGCGTAGAAGCGCTCCTGCAACTGTTCCAGCCCGAGTGAAGCCAGCACTTCCTGCAGCCGCTTGGCCGGGCGCTGGCGCGGCAAGTCTTTATAGCTGGCGATGATCAATTCATTTTTCATCGAATGCTCCCAACCCACCAGTTCGGTGACCCGCACCTGGTAGCCATGCGCTTCGAGCTGGAGGCAGCGCAGCACATTCGTCAGCTGGCTGCCGAATTCGCGCGTGTGCAGCGGATGGCGCCAGATTTCTGCCAGCGGATCGCGGGCAATGGCACGGCCCTTGTTGCGGTTCAGCACCGAAGCTACCTCCGCCTGGCAGCACGGAACCAGCACCACATGACGCGCTTTCTTGGCCAGCGCAAAACGGATCGCATCGTCAGTTGCGGTATTGCAGGCATGCAGGGCGGTCACGATATCGACCTGTGGCGGCAGCAGCGGCGACGTGATCGAATCCGCCACCGACAGGTTGAAGAATTGCATGCGATCGAAGCCGGCTTCTTTCGCAAGCGCGGTGGCGCTCGTCACCAATTCTTCGCGGGTTTCGATGCCGATGACGCTGCCCCGGCCCTGGTCCTTGAAGAACAGGTCATACAGGATGAAGCCAAGGTAGGATTTGCCTGCGCCATGGTCCACCAGCACCGTGCCGGCCTGGTTGTGCGCCTGGTTGTGCGCCTGGTTTTGCGCCTGGTTTTGCGCCAGTTCCTGCAGCAGCGGCTCAATGAACTGGAACAGGTGATAGACCTGCTTCAGTTTGCGCCGGCTATCCTGGTTCAGCTTGCCGTCGCGGGTCAGGATGTGCAGCGCCTTGAGCAGGGCAATCGATTGGCCGGGACGGATTTCAT
>JAQGMC010000104.1 GCA_028292545.1 Paucimonas sp. | reverse complement strand
GGTTGTCATGCCACTGTCACCACGGTCGAGTATTTTGGCGCCGACACCATTGTTGGCGCGACCATCGGCAATGCCGCGCTGCTGGTGCGCGTGCCGGGACAGGTGGCGCTGGACCCGGGCAGCACAGTGCAACTCGGATGGGATCGGTCCCACCAATATTTTTTCGACGCAGCAAGCGGATTGCGCAGCACGCCCGAGACGGTACGGCAGCCCGCCATAATTTAAAAAAGGAGATCACCATGCGACGCACCTTCCTGAAATCCACCGCCGCCAGCGCGGTATTTGCAGCCGCTGCCGCCCTGGGCTTGCCCAGCGCCTGGGCCGCGCCGGTCGAGCTGAGCTTTTACTATCCGGTGGCCGTGGGTGGGCCAGTCACGCAAACCATCGATGCGATGGTCAGCGAATTCGAAAAATCCAATCCCGATATCAAGATCAAGGCGGTCTATGCGGGCACCTACCAGGAGAGCCTGGTCAAGGCGCTGACGGCATTCAAGGGCGGCACGCCACCCACGCTGGCCGTGCTGCTGTCGACTGACTTGTTCACCCTGATCGACGAAGGCGCGATCGTGCCCATCGATGGCGTCGCCAATAGCGCAGCCGACAAGGCCTGGATCGGCGGCTTCTACAAGAGCTTCATGCAGAACAGCCAGACCGGCGGCAAGACTTATGGCATTCCCTTCCAGCGCTCGACGATCGTCATGTACTGGAACAAGAATGCGTTCAAGGAAGCCGGCTTGAATCCGGAGCGCGCGCCGGCCAACTGGACTGAAATGGTCGAGGCCGCAAAGAAGCTGACGAAGAAAGACGCGAGCGGCAATGTCACGCAATGGGGCGTGAAGATTCCCTCGACCGGCTTTGCTTACTGGATGTTCCAGGGCTTGACCACGCCCAATGACACGATCCTGATGAATGCCGCTGGCACCGAAACTTATTTCGACAAGCCGGGCGCGGTGCAGGCGCTGCAGTATTGGGTCGACCTGGGCAGCAAGCACCAGGTCATGCCCAAGGGCGCGATCGAATGGGGCACCACGCCCAAGGATTTCCTGGAGCAAAAGGCGGCCATGGTCTGGACCACGACCGGCAACCTGACCAACATCCGCACCAATGCCAGCTTCCCGTTCGGCGTGGCCATGCTGCCAGCCGCCAAGCACCCCGGCAGCCCGACTGGCGGCGGCAACTTCTACCTGTTCAACAAGTCCACGCCCGAGCAGCAGCAAGCTGCGCTGAAGTTCATCAAGTGGGCGACCGAACCGGCGCGCAATGCGAAGTGGAGCATCGCAACCGGCTATGTCGCAACCCGTCCGGATGCGTGGGAAACGCCGGAAATGAAGAAATACCTGCAGGACGTGCCGGCCGCGGGCGTGGCGCGCGACCAGCTGCAATACAGCGTCGCCGAATTGTCCACGCATGACAACCAGCGTGTGACCAAGGCGCTCAACGACAACCTGCAAGCGGCATTGTCGGGCACCAAGACGCCGGAAGCGGCACTGAAAGACGCGCAGCGCGAATCCGATCGCATCTTGCGCGCGGCACGCCGTTGATGGCGACGCGGGCCTGCGCCAAGGCAGGTCCGCGTAACCACGCACCCCCGCCGCACCCATCACGACAAGAAGATAAAACCCGCATGAGCGAACGCACTTCCCCGTTCCCGGTCACGCCCTGGCTGCTGCTGTTGCCGGCCATACTGCTGCTGGTCGCCTTCACCCACTATCCGGCGGTAGCGACGATCTGGGACAGTTTCTTTTCCACGCCCAAGGCGGGCCGGCCGGCGGTGTTCGTCGGCATGGAAAATTATGCGCTGCTGGTCAACGACCCGGTGTTCTGGCAGGCATTCAAGAACAACCTGCTGTATGCGCTGGTGACAATACCGGCGGCGATTGCAATCGCACTGGCCATGGCGCTGTGGGTCAACGACCGGCTGCCCGGGCGCGGCTTGTTGCGGCTGGCTTATTTCACGCCGACCGTGCTGCCGATGATTGCGGTGGCCAACATCTGGCTCTTCTTTTACACGCCGCAGTACGGCTTGCTGGAGCAAGTCACGCAAAGCCTTGGGCTTCCCTCGCACAACTGGCTTGGCAATCCGGATTCGGTGCTGTGGGCCGTGATGCTGGTGGCAGTGTGGAAGGAAGCCGGCTTCTTCATGATTTTCTACCTGGCCGCGCTGCAAGGCATTTCGCCAACCCTGGCTGAAGCCGCGAGCCTGGAAGGCGCGAGCCGCTGGCAGTATTTCTGGCGCATCCAGTTCCCGCTGCTGATGCCCACGACGCTATTCGTGCTGGTCAATGCGCTCATCAATTCATTCCGCCTGGTCGACCATATCGTCGTCATGACCAAGGGCGGACCTGACAATGCCAGTTCACTGCTGCTTTACTACATTTACGAAGTCGGCTTCGGCTACTGGGATTCCTCTTATGCGGCTGCGCTGACGGTCGTCTTGCTGGCCCTGCTTGCCGTGGTTGCCATCCTCAAGTTCCGCCTACTTGATCGCAGGACACATTACCAATGAGCGACGCTCCCTGGAACCACCGCAGCCGCTGGCTGGAAACGGCCGCTGCCTGGATGCTCGGCCTGCTGTGGCTGCTGCCGCTGCTCTATGCCTTCTGGACGGCATTCCATCCGGCCGAATTCGCAACCCGCTTCGCGCTTGATGCGCCGCTCACGCTTGCCAATTTCAAGAACGCCTGGGCCGCTGCGCCGTTTGCGCGCTATTTCCTCAACACCACGCTGCTGGTGGCGATGATCCTGGCGGCGCAACTGGTGCTGGCCACCACTGCCGCCTATGCGTTTGCGCGCTACCAATTCCGCGGCAGCGAAGTGATGTTCGTGCTGGTGCTCATGCAATTGATGGTGATGCCCGACATGCTGATCGTTGAAAACTACAGCACGATGAACCGGCTGGGCTTGCGCGACACGATTCTGGCAATCGGCCTGCCGTATTTCGCGTCGGCATTCGGCATCTTCCTGTTGCGCCAGACTTTCAAGACCGTGCCGCGCGAACTCGATGAAGCCGCGCGCATGGAAGGCGCCAGTGCCTTGCAAGTGCTGTGGAAAGTCTATATCCCGCTGGCCAAGCCGGTTTATCTTGCATACGGACTGGTGTCGGTCAGCACCCACTGGAACAATTTCCTGTGGCCCTTGATCGTCACCAATTCGGTGGAGACACGGCCGCTGACGGTCGGGTTGCAAGTGTTTTCCTCGACCGACCAGGGTGTGGACTGGTCGATCATCACGGCCGCCACGCTGATGACTTCCGCGCCGCTGCTGCTGGCCTTCCTGCTGTTCCAGCGGCAGTTCGTGCAATCGTTCATGCGCGCCGGCATTCGTTGAGCGGGCAACGCCAGAAAGGCAAGCCGATGAAACTGATAACCTGGAACATACAGTGGGCGCTGGGCTCGGATGGCCGAGTAGACCCGGCGCGCATCGTTCGCGCAGCACGTGAGCTGGGCGACTTCGACGTGCTATGCCTGCAGGAAGTGGCCGCTGGCTTTCCCGACCCTGCGCTGCGCGCCAACCCCGGCCATAACCAGTTCGCGCAATTCGCCAGCCTGTTGCCCGACTTCGCGGCGGTACCGGTTGCAGGTGTCGATACCATCGGTCCCAACGGCACGCGCCAGGTGTTTGGCAACCTGATCCTGTCGCGCCTGCCGGTTTTGCGCGTGCTGCGTCACCAGTTGCCGTGGCCGGCCGACCCGGATGCGATCAGCATGCCGCGCGTGATGGTAGAAGCGACCATCGACACGCCGCTGGGGCCGGTGCGCGTGATGAACACCCACCTTGAATACTGGTCGCAATTGCAGCGCGCGGCACAAGTGGAAGCGCTGCGCGAATGCCATGCGCAATCTTGTGAACGCGGCGCCGGCGAACGCAAGAAGGAAACCCGGCCAACGCCTTATTTTTCATTGCCGCAACCGGCATCGGCCATCCTGGTGGGTGACTTCAACCTGCGTCCGGACGATCCACTGCATGCACGGCTGCAAGCGCCCTTGCCCAATGCCGGCCCGCGCCTGGTGGATGCCTGGGATTACCTGCATCCGGGCGTGCCGCATCCGCATACGGTGGGCGTGCATGACCGCAAGCAGTGGCCGCATGCCTTCACCTGCGATTTCGCTTTCGTGACCGAAGACTGGTCGCGCCATGTGAAGGACCTGCAGGTCGACCAGCAATGCGACTATTCCGACCATCAACCGGTGCTGCTGGAACTGGCATGAACCTGCCTGCTTCCAGACCAGGCATGGCGCCGCTGGCCGCGTTGCCAACCCACGGCGTGCACACCGTTTTCACCGATATCGACGATACCCTGACCACCGCAGGAAAGCTGGGCGCGCCAGCCTTTGCCGCGCTGCAAGCCTTGCAGCAAGCCGGCTTGCGGGTGATACCGGTGACGGGCCGGCCTGCAGGCTGGTGCGACCACATTGCCCGCATGTGGCCGGTGGATGCCGTGATTGGCGAAAACGGCGCTTTCGTGATGTGGCATGACGCCGCGGCCAACCGGCTGCGCACGCGCCACTTGCTAGACGAAGCCACGCGCGCTGCCAATGCCGCACGCATGCTCGCCGTGCGCGACGCCATCCTGGAAGCGGTGCCAGGCGCGGGCGTTGCGTCCGACCAGTTTTGCCGGTTGTATGACCTGGCGATTGATTTTTGCGAGGATGTGCCACCGCTGCCCCGCGCCGATATCGACCGCATCGTGCTGATGATGACGCAGGCCGGCATGACGGCGAAAGTCAGCTCGATCCACGTGAACGGTTGGTTTGGTGACTATGACAAGCTGAGCATGGCGCGCCTGGCGCTGCAGGAACGTTATGGCCTTTCGCTGGACAACCCCGCGGTTCGAGCCGGTTGCGTGTTCGCTGGCGACTCGCCCAACGACGCGCCGATGTTCGGCTTTTTCCCACTGTCGGTGGGCGTGGCCAATGTGCTGCACTTCGCCGACCAGCTGACGCATGCGCCGGCTTTCATCACGCCCTCTGCCTGCGGCGCTGGATTCGTGGAGCTGACAGAGCATTTGCTGCGGGCGCGCGGACACGCTACGGTATCCCCTCCCTTTCAAGGGGAGGGTTAGGGTGGGGATGGGGTCAACGCACGTTTGCAGATTCGCTTCCACGCCGGTTCAAACTACCGTTAGGTGCCAACCCCATCCCCGCCCTCCCCTTGAAAGGGAGGGAGCTTATTGGTCCTGCATAGTCTGTCGGAGCTACGGTATCCCCTCCCTTTCAAGGGGAGGGTTAGGGTGGGGATGGGGTCAACGCACTTTTGCAGGTTCGCTTCGGCGCCGGTTCAAACCTACCGTTAGGTGCCAACCCCATCCCCACCCCCGCCCTCCCCTTGAAAGGGAGGGAGCGTATTGGTCCTGCATAGTCGAGCGGAGCCACGGTATCCCCTCCCTTTCAAGGGGAGGGTTAGGGTGGGATGGGGTCAACGCACGTTTGCAGGTTCGCTTCCGCGCCCGCTCAACCTACCGTTAGGTGCCAACCCCATCCCCACCCCCGCCCTCCCCTTGAAAGGGAGGGAGCTTTCAGGGTCCTGCATCGTCTGTCGGAGCTACGGTATCCCCTCCCTTTCAAGGGGAGGGTTAGGGTGGGGATGGGGTCAACGCAATTCCGTCAGTATCGGTTTTCAGCCCATTCGGGCGGACC
>JAQGMC010000100.1 GCA_028292545.1 Paucimonas sp. | reverse complement strand
GGGATGGCGGCCGGGCTGGCGGCGACGCTGGCGGCCTGGCTTGCCGGCGCGACGTCGCGCGCGCGCCGGATGCCGACGTTCACGGCGAAGTCAAAAGCCTTGCGGTTGTCCTTGGCGCTGACCGGCACAGCACGGATTTCCACCAGTTCCGGCCGCTCCAGCCAGGACGAGTTGTTGCCGAGGTTGCGCAACAGTTCCGACACGCGCTCGTTGGAGTGCGCAATGCCCGTCAAAACCACGCGCTGGCCATTCTGTTTCAAAGTCCGGAGGTAGATCCCCTCCGGAACCTGCTTGACCAGTTCCACCATCAGGAACACTGGCTGGTTGCGATCGCTTTGCAAATCCTCGACCGCTTGTTGCCTCGCCTTCAAGGCGTCGATTTCTTGCTTGAGCGAGGCGATTTCCTTGATCTGCAAATCGAGCTTGGCATTCTCGGCTTTGATGAAAGCGTTGCGCTGTTCCTGGGCCGACAGCTGTGAACCGAAATAACTGCCCACGCCCAGCACCACCACGCCCCCGGTCAGCACCGAGGCAATCAGCATTGCGTAGAAGCTGTTCTTGCGCTCGCGCCGCCTGGCTTCGCGGTGCGGAAGCAGGTTGATGCGTATCATTTGTCGAACCTCCGCAGCGCGAGCCCGCAAGCCACGAGATAAGCGGGCGCATCGGTGCGCAATTGTTTTTCACGCACGCCGGCGCCGAGCTGCATGCCCTTGAACGGGCTAACCACCGAGGTGTTGACTTCTGTGCGGGCGGCGACGGTTTCAACCAGTCCGGGGATGGCCGCGCAACCGCCGGCCAGGAAAATCTGGTCGACCCGGGTGTAAGGCGTGGAAGTAAAGAAGAACTGGATGGCGCGCGTCACTTCAAGCGCGGCATTTTCAAGGAAGGGTTCGAGCAGGCTGGTCTCGTAGTCTTCGGGCAGGTCGCCGGTTTTTTTCTTGGTTTCAGCTTCGTCCTGCGACAAGCCGTAGGTGCGCACGATTTCCTGCGTCAGCTGGTTGCCGCCAAACGGTTGCTCGCGTTCGTACAGCACCTGGCCGTTGAGCAGGATCGATACATGGGTAATCTGCGCCCCGATCTGGAACAGGGCAATGATGCGGTTCTGGCCACCTTCAGGCGTCAGTGCGTTGAGCCGCTCGATCGCGGCGCGGGCAGCATAGCTATCGATATCCATCACGACCGCTTTCAAGCCTGCGCCTTCGCCCACGGCGACCCGGTCTTCCACTTTTTCCTTGCGCGAGGCAGCAAGCAGCACTTCGACATCTTCGGGCGAATTCGGCACTGCGCCGATGACGTCAAAATCAAGGCTGACTTCGTCCAGCGCAAAAGGAATGTATTGGTTGGCTTCGGTCTCGACCTGGATTTCGAGTTCTTCTTCCGAAAGCCCGGCCGGCAAGATGATCTTTTTGGTGATGACGGCAGCCGGCGGCAAGCCCAGTGCTGCCAGGCGGGCGCGCGTGCCGCTCTTCTTGCAGACGCGGCGAATCGCCTCGGTCACCTGGTCAATGTTTTCAATGTTGCCGTCTACGACGGCGCCGCGCGGCAGCGTTTCAATGGCACAGCGCTCAAGGGTTATGGTGTCGCTGGCATCCTTGGACAGTTCGACCAGCTTCACGCCGGATGCACTGATATCCAGCCCAATCAGTGGCGCGTTTCGTTTGCCCAGTAACGATGCGATATCAAATGGCAAGGGCATATCTCCAGGAGCCGCGTTCGGGCGAACAGCGCTCTTTCTAGTTGCCTGCTCCACGCGCAGCGTGGAAAGCAGCGAAAAACTTGTTTAAATACTTATGCTTAGCAAATATTCATCAATCGTTACATTAAATCGTAACAACGGGGTTCCCCTATGTAAAGATTTTCCCTTGCGCACCCTTTGGCTGCGTTGCCAAAACCCCACGCGGTGCGATGTCCGCATGGTAAGCGCTTATTAACATGCTGTTACTGCCCTGCCATCGCGGCGTTTTTAGTGCGTCGCTATAATGCGCGGGATCAACCCTCACCTATTCTTTCCCACCGCATGGCATCCAAGGCTTCCGGAAGCACTCCCCCCGCCCCGAAACAGCAGCGTTCGTTGCTGGCAAAGGTCGCCCTGACGACGGCAGGCGTGTTGTGCGGACTGGCCGTGATCGGCGCGCTGCTGCTGGGCTTCATGCTGGCGCTGGCATATCCCAACCTGCCGGCGCTCGACTCGCTGACGGACTACCGGCCCAAGATGCCCTTGCGGATTTTCTCGGCCGATAACGTGCTGATCGGCGAATTCGGTGAAGAACGCCGTAGCGTGGTCCGCATCAAGGACATACCGGATGTGATGAAGAAAGCGGTGCTCGCCATTGAAGACGACCGCTTCTATGAGCATGGCGGCGTCGATTACCTGGGCATTGCGCGTGCCGCTATCCACAACCTGGCGGGCGGCGCGAAGCAGGGAGCGTCGACGATTACCCAGCAGGTGGCGCGCAACTTCTTCCTGTCCAGTGAACAGACCCTGAAGCGCAAGCTGTATGAAGTGCTGTTGGCCTGGAAGATCGAGGAAAACCTCAGCAAAGACCAGATCCTTGAGGTTTACATGAACCAGATCTACCTCGGGCAACGCGCCTATGGCTTCGCTTCGGCCGCGCAAATCTATTTCGGCAAGAAGCTGGCCGACATTACGGTGGCTGAAGCCGCGATGCTGGCCGGCCTGCCCAAGGCGCCATCGGCCAACAACCCGGTGGTCAATCCCAAACGTGCGCGCGCGCGGCAGCTGTACATCATTGAGCGTATGCACAGCCTGGGCTATATCACCGAGGCGCAATACAAGGCCGCGCGTGAACAGGACCTGAAGATAAAGACCGACAGCAATGAATTTGGCGTGCATGCCGAGTATGTCGCCGAGATGGCGCGCCAGATGGCGTATGAGCAGTTCAAGGATGAAACGTATACCCGCGGCCTGAATGTCTTCACCACCATTACCAAGGCTGACCAGGATGCCGCTTACCTGGCACTGCGCCAGGGCGTGATGGATTACGACAAGCGCCATGGCTACCGCGGGCCAGAAGGCTTCATGGAAATCCCGGCCGGCCGCGACGAGGCTGAGGACGCGATCGAATCCGAATTGGCCGACCATCCTGACAGCGACGATATCGTGGCTGCCGCCGTGCTCGAAGCTTCACCCAGGCAAATCACCGCGATGCTGGCCTCGGGCGAGGAAATCACCATCACGGGTACCGGCCTGGCGATTGCCACCAATCTGTTGTCGGACAAGGCGCCACCCAATCGCCGGGTGCGCCGCGGCGCCATCATCCGTGTGATGCAGGAGGGGAAGAACTGGCTCGTGACCCAGTTGCCGGAAGTAGAGTCCGCCTTCGTCGCAGCCAATACCACCGACGGGGCGATTCGCGCGCTGGTCGGTGGCTTCGACTTCAACCGCAACAAGTTCAACCACGTAACCCAGGCCTGGCGCCAGCCCGGCTCTTCGTTCAAGCCCTTCATTTATTCGGCTTCTCTCGAAAAGGGACTGGCGCCCGCCACCATCATTAACGACGCCCCGATCAGCTTTGACGGTGGCCAGACCGGCGGACAAGCCTGGGAGCCAAAGAATTACGATGGCAAGTACGAAGGCCCCATGAGCATGCGCCGCGGCCTGACGAAATCGAAGAACATGATTTCGATCCGCATCCTGCACAAGATCGGCGCCAAGTATGGCCAGGAATATGCAACCCGTTTCGGCTTCGACGCCGACAAGAACCCGCCCTACCTGACGCTGGCACTGGGCGCGGGCGCCGTGACGCCGCTGCAGATGGCCAGCGCCTATGCGGTGTTTGCCAATGGCGGCTACAAGGTCAGTCCTTACCTGATCACAAAAATTACGGACAATACTGGCCGCGTGCTGAGCCAGGCCGTGCCCGAAAAAGCGGGCGACGAAGCCAACCGGGTCATCGACGCCCGCAATGCGTTCATGATGGACAGCATGATGAAAGACGTGGTCAAGTCCGGCACGGCGACCAAGGCCCTGGCCTTGAAGCGCACCGACTTGGCCGGCAAGACCGGCACCACCAATGACTCGATCGACGCCTGGTTCGCAGGCTACCAGCCCAAGCTGGTGGGCGTGGCATGGATCGGCTATGACCAGCCGCGCAACCTTGGCAACCGCGAAACCGGCGGCGGCGTTGCGCTGCCGATCTGGGTCGGCTACATGCAGAAAGCGCTGAAGAATGTGCCGAACGAAGAAATGCCCGTGCCCGAAGGGCTGATCATGGCCAACGGCGATTACTACTATTCCGAATATTCGCCCGCAAACAGCGTGCGCAGCCTGGGGACCGGCGGGCCGGAAAGCGGCCCGATCGATACCAGCAGCGGCACCCGCACGCGCGACGAAGTGAAGAACGAACTGTTCTAGCTTGCGCGGGCTTGCGCGGCATCGCGGCCGCGCGTCAGCCCGCGTGCAGGGTCAGGGGCTGCCCGGTCTGCAAGCTCAGGATTCCCGACAGCGCCTCGAACAATTCTGCGCCGCTGCGGGTATCGCGCCACTTCCCGCCATCGGGTTTGTAATGGAAGCCGCCGGAGCGGGCGGCAACCCAGAGTTCCTGCATCGGCGCCTGGCTGTTGACGATGATCTTTCCGCCATTGCCTTGGAGTTCGATTTCGAGCACATTGCCGCGCCGGCTGCATTCGACATCGATGTCATGCTCATCGCCAAGCTTCTCGGCCGCCGCTTCAATGTGGTCCAGCGTGGCTTCGGCCAGCGCGAGGAATTCAGATTCCGTCATGGTAGACTCCGATCAATTTTTCAAGACTGTCACTTAGCCTGATTTTAATCGTGAAGCCCTTGGTCCTGCCCGATCTTTACCCGCTGTTTGCCGCGCTTGTGTTGGCGGCGCTGGCCGGCTGTGGGCAAACCGGCCCTTTGTACCTGCCCACTGAGTTACAGGGCGCCCGCCCGGTAGCGCCACCTGCTCCGGCCAATGCATCGACCCAGCCCGCCTCTGGCCTGGTTCGTTCCCAGGATGAAGCCCAAATGCAGCAACCGACGCCGGAGTCCACTATGCCCCGGCCGGGAACCCGATAAGCCTTTTCGTTCATGTCCCATTTCTCGTATCGCAACGGCGCACTGCATGCCGAATCTGTCGCCCTGTCCGACATAGCTGACAAGTTCGGCACGCCAACCTACGTCTACTCGAAACAGGCATTGGAGGAAAATTTTTCTGCCTGGTCCGATGCCTGCAAGGGCCGCGACGCGCTGGTTTGCTATGCGATGAAGGCCAATTCCAACCTTGCCATCCTGCGCCTGCTGGCAGCGCTTGGCTCGGGCTTCGACCTGGTTTCGGGTGGTGAATTGCTGCGTGTGCTGGCGGCCGGCGGCGATCCGCGCAAGTGCCTGTTTTCGGGCGTGGGCAAGACGCGTGATGAAATGCGGCTGGCGCTGTCGCACGACATCCTGTGCTTCAACGTCGAATCGATACCGGAGCTGCATCGGCTGAATGAAGTGGCCGGGCAGCTTGGCAAGAAGGCGCCGGTCAGCCTGCGCGTCAATCCCAACGTTGACCCGAAAACCCATCCCTACATTGCCACCGGCTTGAAAGCCAATAAATTCGGCGTGGCTTTCAGCGATGCGCTAAACGCCTACCGGCTGGCAGCGAGCCTGCCGCATATCGATGTGGTCGGCATTGATTGCCATATCGGTTCCCAGTTGCTGGATGACGCGCCGCTGCTGGAAGCGCTGGACAAGCTGATCGACCTGGTGGACACGCTCGATAAAGAAGGCATCGCGGTCCACCATCTCGACCTGGGCGGCGGCATTGGCATCGTCTATGATGATGAGCGCCCGGTCGCAGTCGGCGCTTACCTGGGACGGGTGTTCGCCCGCATCGACAGCTGGCGCAAGAGCCGCTACGCCGGCTCCCCGATCAAGGTCTGCTTTGAGCCAGGCCGCTCCATCGTTGGCAATGCTGGTGTGTTGCTGACCCGGGTTGAATACCTGAAGCCGGGTGAGGAAAAGAATTTTTGCATCGTCGATGCCGCGATGAACGACTTGATGCGCCCCGCCATGTATGAAGCCTGGATGGGCGTGCAAACCGTCACCCAGCGCGAGGGCCGTGCGCTGACCTGGGATGTGGTGGGGCCGGTCTGTGAATCGGGCGACTGGCTGGCGCGCGAACGGGCACTGGTGGTCGAACCTGACGACCTGCTGGTCATCAACAGTGCCGGCGCCTATGGCATGACCATGGCATCCAACTACAACAGCCGCGGCCGCGCGGCCGAAGTGCTGGTGGACCAGGATCGCTGCGTGTTGATTCGCCAGCGTGAAACGCCGGAAAGCCTGTTCGCGCTGGAGCAGCAAGCCAGCCTGGACTGACCAGCGGACTAGGCTCAACCGCGCGCGACTGGCGCTGCAGTAGTCGCACGTCGCTGCGCCAGTGCCCACCACACCCGCGACAGCAACAGCACGGCCACGATGCTGCCGAACAGCAGCGGCTCGGCGAAATTGTTTTTGCCGGCGCGCATCCACCAGAAATGCAGGATACCCAGGCAGGCGATCACATACACCAGCCTGTGCAACAGTTGCCAGCGCTTGCCGCCCAGCCGTTTGATCATGGCGTTGGTGCTGGTTGCAGCCAGGGGCAGCAGCAACACGAAGGCAATGAATCCCACCGTAATGAATGGACGCTTGACGACGTCTTTGAGCATTTCCTGCAGGTCGAACGCATGGTCGAACCACAGGAAGGTCATGAAATGCAGGCAGGCGTAGAAGAACGCATACAGGCCAAGCATGCGTCGCAGCCGCACCAGCCAAGCCCATTTCGACAGGCGCCGCAGCGGCGTCACTGCAAGCGTGATGCACAGGAAATAAAGGGTCCAGTCGCCGGTATTGCGGGTGATGAACTCGATCGGATTTGCGCCGAGGCGGTCGGTGAAGGTAAAAACGACCAGGCGCATGAAAGGCAGCAGCGCCGCCACGAACAGGATGGCCTTGATGATCCTGAATTGCGCAGGCGTGGGATTGAACATCGCGGCGCTCGCCGGCTTCAGAAAAACTTCTTCAGGTCCATGCCCGTATAAAGCGACGCGACCTCGTTATAGCCGTTGAACATCAGCGTCTTGCGCTTCTTCGCAAACAGGCCATCCTCGCCGATGCGGCGCTCCATTGCCTGCGACCAGCGCGGATGGTCCACTTCGGGGTTCACGTTGGAGTAAAAGCCGTACTCGCGCGGCGCGGCACGGTTCCAAGCCGTTTGCGGTTGCTCGCGCACGAAGCGGATCTTGACGATGGACTTGGCCGACTTGAAGCCGTATTTCCAGGGCAGCACGATACGCACCGGCGCGCCGTTCTGGTTCGGCAGCACCTGGCCGTACATGCCCACGGCGAGTAGCGCCAGCGGATGGTTGGCTTCATCGATGCGCAAGCCTTCGACATAGGGCCACTTCAATACCCGGCTGTTAATTCCAGGCATCTGCTTCGGGTCGGCCAGCGTCACGAATTCAACGAATTTCGCATTGCTGTTGGGCTCGACCTTGCGGATCAGGCTGGAAAGCGAATAACCGATCCACGGTATCACCATCGACCAGCCTTCGACGCAGCGCAAGCGATAGACCCGCTCTTCCAGCGGCGCAAGCTTGAGCAGGCTGTCGATATCCAGCGTCATCGGCTTGGCCACCTCGCCTTCGATGGCGATCGTCCAAGGCCGCGTCTTCAGGGTCGACGCCAGGCCGGCCGGCTCTTCCTTGTCGGTGCCGAACTCGTAGTAGTTGTTGTAGGTTGTCGCGTCCTTGTAAGCCGTTTGCTTGTCCATCAGGACGTAGGACTTGTTGGGCGTGGCAGCCAGTTTCTGGCCCGCTTGGGCGAATGCTTCGCGGTTGACCATTTCCAGCAAGCCAGCACCGGCGATCGAGCCCAGCGCCATTTGCTTGATGAAACTGCGCCTGGCTTCGAATACCTCACGCGGCGTGATCTCGGAGGGAAACGGAAGATCGATTCCGTTAGGACTGCGTTTGATCAGCATGGCGACTCCTGGCAGGTTTGTTGCGCGCGGTGCCTGCCTCGGTGTGGCGGGACCTGACAACCTTACACGATTTCAGATCATGTCGGGTCGAGGCCCCACGCTGTCAAGAGCCGGCGCAGTAAAGGGCCGCGCTCACAACTGGCCGTATGAATGCAAGCCGGACAGGAACATGTTCACGCCGAGGAAAGCGAAAGTCGTGACCAGCAAACCCACCAGCGCCCACCATGCTGCAACGCGGCCACGCAAGCCCTTGATCAGCCGCATGTGCAGCCAGGCGGCATAGTTGAGCCAGACGATCAGTGCCCAGGTTTCTTTCGGATCCCAGGACCAGTAGCCACCCCAGGCATCCGCCGCCCACAGCGCGCCCAGGATCGTGGCAATTGTAAAGAAGGCAAAGCCGACTGCGATGGCCTTGTACATCACATCGTCCAGCAATTCCAGCGAAGGCAGGCGGTCCACCAGGCGGCCGTGCGACTTCAGCAGGTAAGCTACCGATACCATTGCCGCCAACGCAAAAGTGCCATAGCCGATGAAGTTTGCCGGCACATGGATCTTCATCCACCAGCTTTGCAGCGCCGGCACCAGCGGCTGGATTTCATGCGCGTCGCGGGTCACCGTGTACCACAGCAGGAAACCGACAGCGGCGGAAATGACAAGCATCACGAAAGCACCCAATGCGCGCGTGCGGTAATGCATTTCGTAGTACAGGTAGAACAGCGCCGTGATCAGACAGAACAGGACAAAAACTTCATACAGGTTCGACACCGGTATGTGGCCGACATCGGCGCCCACCAGATAGGATTCATACCAGCGCACCAGCATGCCGGTGAAACCGAACACCACTGCCGCCCAGCAAAGCTTGCTGCCAATCGATGCACCGGTGCCCGAGCGCAGTGCCAGGCTGCCCAGGTAGAACAGCGTAGACAGAAAGAACAGCGTGCTCATCCACAAGATGGCGGACTGGCTCGACAGCAAGTACTTCAGCAGGAAGCGGTTATTGGCGGCCTCAAGCGATCCGCCATATAGCGCAATCGACGACAGCGACACCACGGCCAGCAAGGCCATCAGCGGTTGCACTGCGCGCCAATGCCAGCCCAGCCACGCAAACACGGGCGCCGCCAGCAACAAGATGCCTTTTTCGTAGACATCCATGTGGGCGCCGTAGCGGTTCAGCGCGAACAGCGCCCCGCCCAGCAGCGCGAGCGCATACAGCCAATCGAGCAGGCTGCGCCGCTTGAAAAATCCCGGCGCTGGCGAGAAAGCTTGCGCCGATGCTTGTGCCACGTCCATTGTCATTCTCCAGGCATTTCCATGTTGCAGGCGGCCCGCCCCTGGGGCAGGAGGCGCCGTCAGTATAGGCTATAGGGCGGGGCAGCACAGTGGGCGGCACAACGCGCCGCGCCGCAGCGCCGGATCAGTTGCCGGCCGCCGGCCCGGCCGAGGCTGCACCCTGGGCCAGGTCTTCCTTGATGATTTCAAACTCTTTTTCAAAGTCGAGGGTTTTGCGTTGCGTGCTCATGGCCATCAGCGCATAAGCGCCACCATCGGCAGCAGGGCGAACCCAAACCCAGAGGCGGCGTTCGCGGATGTAGAGCATGGCGAACACGCCCAGCACCAGCAGCAGGCAGCCGGTGTAGACCACATTCTTGCCAGGCGAGCGCGTCACCTGTAATACCGAGGCTTTGACTTCGTCGAATTCCTTGAGTTGCAGAAATACCGGGGCCTTATAGAAAAACGCATCGGCCAAGGCGTTGGTTGCGAGCTGCAGGAATTTTCCATGCTTGTCGTCAGCCTCTACTTCTTTCAAACCATCGGCCGCGCGCGCCGCCTGCCACAATTCCCACAGGCTGCCGTTCAGGATCTTCATGAAAATATCGGCAGCTTTTTCCTGGTCAGCAGCAGGAATTTTTTCCAGGAAGCGCGACACGGCGACAAAGCCCGATTCTTGCTCGTTGCCGGCGAAGATAGCCAGGCCGCGTTCAGCCGATTCGCGCAGCCTGTCGCGGATGCCGCTATCCGCGCTTGCCGCCATGGCCTTGTCTGCATAACGGCGCGCAGCCTGCGCGCGCAGGGTGGGGTTTTTGACTGCCGCGCGCAAGCGCATCCACTCTTGCACGCTGTCGTCATCGTCGGCCGGGATGCGCAGGTACTTGAATGGCTCGGATGGCGACTCGCGCATGCCGACCAGGAACAGGCTGGCGCCATCAATCTGCACCGGCTGCATGTAATTATGGAATTCACGTGCCTGCCCGGTCTTGTCACGCAACTTGTACTGGATGCTGGGCCCGACGTTTTTCAAATCCTTGTTGCCGCCGGGTTTGGCAGCCGAGCCCAGGCGGGCATCCAGGCTTTCCGAGAGCGACTTGCCACGCTTGACTGCACGCAGGTCGCCATTGTCGGCCATGTTTTCAACATTGAAGGCGCGAAAGCCTGTCCATTCAATCGTGTAATCGCTGCCGCGGTCGCCGGCCAAAGGTGTCTGGCCGCCGATTTCTCCGCTGAGGGGAAAGCCATAGTTGCGGTCCCCGTTCATCGGGTAGCCGGTCACTTTCAAGCGCGTGCCGCCATCTTCAAAACTGGATTGGTACACCGCCATGCCTTTGTAGACGAGCGGCTCGTTCACCTTGATGGTGGCCGGGAATTGCCGGCCTGTTTCATGGTCGGTAACCACCACTTCACTGGCGAAAAGCTTGGGCATGCCGGTGGAATAGAAATCGACGACGAATCTTTTCAGTTCGATCGTGAACGGCAGTTGCTGGATCAGCACGCCGGTTGCCTGCGGCAAGATCGCGGTACTGCTTTTTCCGCCTTCTGGAATGAGCGTATTGCCGCGAAAGCTGGGGTTGCCCAACCCGAGCTTGTGCTTCTCCGGAATATCGGCAATCAGTCCGCTGCCGGAAAAAGGCGTTTTGCCAAACGCAAACTGCTGGAATTTCACCGGCAGGTCTGAGTCCAGCAGGCCGCCGATGCAAATGATGACAATGGCGGAGTGAGCCAGGATGTAGCCCCATTTATTGGCCGCGCCGCGCTTGGCCGTCAACAGCGCCGCGCCATCCTTGGCCACGACCTTGACCTTGTAGCCATGTGAGCTGACGACCGCGATGGCGCGCTCCAGCAGCGGGCCTTCGCCACGGCCGTCGCGCCATTCGGCCCGGTGATGGAAATTGCGCAGCGACTGCTCGCGCACATTCTCGCGCCAGCTACGCATGTCGCCCAGCATGCGCGGCGCATTGCGGAAGATGCAAAGCGAGGTGGACGCGACCAGGAAAGCCATGATCAGCAGGAACCACCAGGTTGAATAGACAGCGTACAGGCCCAGCTTGCTGAAAACCTCGAACCAGAAGGGCCCGAACTGGTTCACGTAGTTCGGCATCGGCTCGTTTTGCTTGAGCACGGTGCCAATGACGGAGGCAATCGCAATCAGGCTCAGCAGGCTGATGGCAAAACGCATCGAAGACACGAGCTCGACAAAATCCCGCAACCAGGGACGCTCGGTCTGCAATTCAATGCCGGATGTGCTCGTTTCCATGTCTGTCTGTTAAGCGCTCTTCATTCCAAAGCAAAAGGGGCGGCCTGCGCCACCCCCTTTGCGTATTTTTGCCACCACCTGGTCCGGCTCGCTGCCCGGCGCCTGGCTAAGCCAGCGCCGGCGCGCCGGTTTTATTTCAGGCCGGCGACGTAGTCGGCGACTGCCTGGATTTCTTCATCCGACATGCGCTTGGCAATCGTGCTCATTTGATCGCTGTTCTTGCGCGCGCCAGTGCGGAAGTTCACCAGTTGCGCTGCCGTGTATTCCTGGTGCTGACCAGCCAGGCGCGGGAACTGCGCCGGTATGCCTGCGCCAGTTGGCGAATGGCAGCTGGCGCAAGCCGGCACACTCTTTTCTGCTATGCCGCCACGGTAGATTTTCTTGCCGAGCTCAACGGTGGCCTTGTTCTTGGCCGCGCCCGGTTTTTGCTGCTGCGCCGACAGGTAGGCGCCGACGTTCTTCATGTCATCGTCGGTCAGCGGCTTGGCAATGGCCGTCATCACGGGATTGTTGCGCGCCGGGGTCTTGAAATCAGCCAGTTGCTTGGACAGGTAGGCGTCATGCTGGGCTGCCAGCTTGGGGTTTTGCACGATCGTCGAATTGCCGGCTGCGCCGTGGCAGGAAGCGCAAGCCTGGACGCCGCGCGCAGTGTCGCCGTTGGTATAGAGCGCTTCGCCTTTGGCGGGGTCGGCCTTGGCAGCCGGCTTTTCCGCAGCCGCCTGGGCCGTCATGGCAGTCGCAGCCAACAAGGACAGCAGCGCCGACTTGAGAAACGGGATCAATGCACGATTCATTCAAACACCCTGATAGGATTTAAAATTCTGCCTGTCGGCTGATGAAGCCGGACCATCATTTGCTTAATTATTCATTGCAACGGACCATCGACCCGGCGCTTTGCGAATCGCTTCAACCGCGCGGCCGATTTTGCCGCCTGCAGCCGGCGAAACTGCTTCACTTCCCGGCGCATGCAACCCGATATTGTACAATAGCTTCCAGGCATTTTTGCCCCCTCTCCGCTTTTTCTCCTCCCCCATGTCCCAACTCTGGCAGGCACGCTTTTTCACTACCGTTAACCACTTGCGTGATTTGCCAGCGACGCAAATGCCCGAGATCGCATTTGCCGGCCGCTCGAATGCGGGCAAATCGACGGCAATCAATATCCTGTGCAACCAGAAGCGACTTGCTTTCGCGTCCAAGACGCCCGGCCGCACCCAGCACATCAATTACTTTTCCATCGGTGGTTCGCATGTGGCCATGCACCGCAAGGATGAAACCCGGGTCGACGAAATCAAGGGCTTCCTGGTCGACCTGCCCGGCTATGGTTATGCCGAGGTCGCGGGCTCGGCCAAGGAACATTGGCAGCACTTGCTGGGCGACTACGTGCAGGCACGCCCGCAATTGGCGGGCCTGGTGCTGATCGTTGACAGCCGGCGGCCGTTCACGGATCTGGATGTGCAGATGCTGGAATGGTTTGCGCCCACTGGGAAGCCGATTCATTGCCTGCTTAGCAAGGCGGACAAGCTCAACCGGAACGACAGCACCAACGCATTGCGACAGGCGCGCACCATCCTGTCGAGCTATGTGGATGAGCAAGGCAAGCCGTTTCCGTTCACGGCGCAATTGTTTTCGGCGCTCAAGCGCTCGGGGTTGGAGGAAGCAACCACGAAAATCGAAAGCTGGCTCGGGCTGGACCAGGACGCCGACACCGCCACTGCCGCCGAAACCGGCGCGACAGACGAAAAAAGCCCTGGAGAAAGGGGAGTATCTCCAGGGCAGTAACGCCGAGCCGTCGTAACGGCCGGCCCCGCTCAGGGAGGAGAAGCGGGAGGTGACGAATCACCTGCACAAGTAGAGGCCTCGCGCTGCAAAAAGTTTCGGAATGTCTGAAATTTCGAGTAGGAATTTTGCGTATAGACTCAGCATCCGGCTTGCCGCGCTGTGACAGACTGGCGCGCAGCCACGAGCCATCTTCGTTTTCACATCCATTTTCATACCGCAGGTCCCAGCGATGACCCAAGCCAAGCCAACGCCCGCCTTTCCCCATATCCGCATGCGGCGCATGCGCAAGGATGCGTTTTCGCGCGCGATGATGCGCGAAAACACGATTACGCCATCCGACCTGATTTACCCAGTCTTCATCACCGAAGGCAGCAAACAGAGCCAGAAAGTGGACTCGATGCCAGGCGTGGAGCGGGTCACGGTAGACCTGCTGCTGGCCATGGCCGAAGATTGCGTGGCGCTGGGGATACCCGTCATGGCGCTGTTCCCGGTGATCGAGCCTTCATTGAAAACGCCGGACGGCATCGAAGCCATCAATCCGGAAGGCCTGGTGCCGCGGGCAGTCCGGGAGTTGAAAAAGCGCTTCCCGGAACTTGGCCTGTTGACCGACGTTGCGCTCGACCCTTACACCAGCCACGGCCAGGACGGTGTGCTGTCCGACGAGGGCTATGTGCTTAACGACGAGACCAGTGAAATCCTGGTGCGCCAGGCGCTGGCGCAGGCTGAAGCCGGCGTCGATATCGTCGCCCCATCGGACATGATGGATGGACGCATAGGCGCCGTGCGCACGGCCCTGGAAGCGAAGGGCCGCATCCACACGCGCATCATGGCTTATTCGGCCAAGTATGCGTCTGCCTTCTATGGCCCGTTCCGCGATGCCGTGGGTTCCGCTGCCAACCTCGGGCGCAGCAGCAAGGCGACCTACCAGATGGATCCGGCCAACAGCGATGAAGCCCTGCGTGAAGTGGCGCTCGATATCGCAGAAGGCGCGGACATGGTGATGGTGAAACCCGGCATGCCCTATCTCGACATCGTGCGCCGGGTAAAAGATGAATTTCGCGTGCCCACCTACGCCTATCAGGTCAGCGGCGAATACGCGATGATCAAGGCGGCGGCGCAAAACGGCTGGCTCGACCAAGACAAGGCGATGATGGAAGCCATGATGGCGTTCAAGCGCGCTGGTGCAAACGGAGTGCTGACTTACTTCGCGCGCGACATCGCGCGCTTGCTGAAGCAGTCTGCCTGAACGGCGTAACGGGAGGGGCGATTGGACATCTTCCACATTACCCAGGGCCAGGTGAGCTTGCTGGCGGCGCCGCCCGACGGGCCGCCGGAGAGCGGGTTTTACTGGCTCGACGTGACGCACGATGAAGTGCGGGCCGACCCGGAAGCCTGGCGCGACCAGGTCGAGCGCGTCACTGGCACCCATGTGTACGACCCGCACCTGACGGATGCAGTGAACTTGCGCCATCCGTCTTATTTCGACGCGACCCAGGATTACCACATGCTGGTATTTCGCAAGCTCGCGCTCAACGGCAGCGAGGGCGTACCAGAGCCGGGTCCTGAAAAGCGCCTGCCGCCGGCCATGAACAAGATGGCGACCGTGCCGGTCACTTTCCTGCTTCTTTCCTGCGCCCTGGTCACGGTGCATGCCCCGGACAGCCGCACTATTGAAGCCGCCCGCAGCAGGCTGCTCGAGACGCGTGGCCGTAATAACCGCGTACGCTTGCCTTCATCGCCGCAGGAATTGATGCTGAGGCTCTTGAATGCCATGGTGGACCAGTACCTGGACATGCGCCAGCCGCTTTCAAACCAGATCGACCGCTGGCAGCGTGCGCTGCTCAACCCGCGGCGCCAATTCTCAAACTGGATGTCGCTGCTGGATGCCCGCGTTGAGCTGAGAAGGCTGGAGCACCTGTGCGAGGAGCAGCATGACGCCTTGCAGGAATTGCGCGACCACTTCGTCGACAACCTGCCCGAGTCGACTGAAAACGGCGAGGGCCGCGCCTACGACTTGCTGCTGGTGCGCACCAACGACGTGATGGAGCATGTGACGCGCGTGCTCAACCACACGCGCCGGCTGGAAGGCTCCATTGAAACCGCGGTCCAGATCCATTTCGCCGCGATGGCGCACCGGACCAGCGAAATCATGCGCACACTGACCGTGATCACGGCGCTATTCATGCCGCTCACGCTGGTCACGGGCATCTTCGGCATGAATTTCGTCGAGATGCCGCTGCTGCACGACAAGCAAGGATTCTGGGTGTCGATTGGCATCATGGCCATCATCGTTGTCGTCTTGCTGTTCATGTTCCGGCGCAAACACTACCTCGACGAGACGCCCGAGCGCTGAAAACGAAACACCCGCAGCCGGTGAGGCTGCGGGTGTCTGGTCGCAGGTTTGAAAGCGGCCTACGCAAGCATCACTTGTCGGGCTGTGGCGTGATACGCAGATAGGGCCGCGGCGCCTTATAACCTTTCGGAAATTTCTGCTTGATCACGGCCTCGTCCTGCAAGCTCAGCGGAATGATCACGTCGTCGCCATCGCGCCAGTTTCCGGGTGTGGCTACCGTGTATTTGTCGGTCAGCTGCAGGGCGTCGATGACACGCAGCACTTCGTCGAAATTGCGCCCGGTGCTCATCGGGTAGGTGATCATCAGCCGCACTTTCTTTTTCGGGTCGATCACGAACAGCGAACGCACCGTCATGGTTTCGGACTGGTTCGGATGAATCATGTCGTACAGCTGCGACACCTTCTTGTCGGCGTCGGCGATGATCGGGAAGCCGACCACGG
>JAQGMC010000088.1 GCA_028292545.1 Paucimonas sp. | reverse complement strand
CTTGCTGACCACATTCGTGCGCACGATGGCCGCCGACCTGGAAAAGACGGAGGCCGAACAAACCCTTCCGCTTGCAAGATTCAGCGCCGATGAACTGACCGCGCTGTGCGAGGGCTTGAGCAGCTGCGCCAACCACAGCAGGCATCCGTTCCCGCGTAACTGGATGCGTCATCCGGATTCGCCGTTCAACCTGCTGCTGCATGCGATCAGCCAGCGTCTGCAGTCCATCAAATTTGCTTCAGCCGGAATTGCGCTTTTCAAGTCGAGCGCCAGCACCTCGTCGTTCAACGATGAGGCAATTGAACCGGTCCTGCACACGCAGAGTCTTTTTAGCCGGGCACTCAAGGCGGAGTTGGCGCGCGTGTCGCCGCCGCTACGGAAAAACAGCGCCTCCTTCCTGGCATTTACCTGCGAACTGGCGAACCAGGCCAAGGCCGACAAGTTGCGCCCGGCGTTCATCGGCATGCTGGCCGTGCAGGTTGACGCGATAATCCGCTCGCGCCTGGTCGGTCCGGCACAACACAAGGACGTGCAGACCATCATTCTGTGGCTGACCTCCAATGCCGCTATCGGCCGTTTGAAGGACGGTGGCTGCGTGCCCCTGGTCAACCTCTGCAGCCTGCTCAGGACTGCGCGCCGCCAAGGCATCCTCGATGCAGCGCAGGAAAAGAATGACCCTGTCTTCCTGGGCCTGGCCAACCTGATCCGCAATATCCCGGTCGCGCGCTTCCTGGAACGCGATGCGCGCGCCGCCGCCGCTGCGGCAAGCTTCCTGCTCGACTGCATGGACAGCGGCCAGGCGCAACGCTGGCAAGACAAACCCGCCTACACCCAGGCATGCGATCGCGTGCTGGCGGTGATTGCCGCATCGGAAATGGACACGGCCAAGCTCAGCGTGACGAGCGCGCCGAAGCTGTTCCGGTTCATGCTTGGATTGCACGCGGCGGATGAACAAGCGCAACAGGAAGCTGGCCCGGCACAGGACAAGCTTTCAGTCGAGCAGCGGCATGACACGCTGGGTGCGGCACGCGCGCTGTTTTCCCGCCTGGGGGACGCCGATGGCCGGTACCTGCTGGCGCGCGTTGCCGAAGGCAGGTCGATAGAACAATTGCTGGCAGCATTCACGTGGCTGGCGCAAGGGGGCGGCGTCACGACCGACGAACTGGCGCAGCCACTGCAAGCGCTGCTCGACGCCATTGCCAATACCGAGGGTGGCGACTGGATACCTGCGAGCGCGGCCCGCACGGCGCGGCTGCTGCGCGCACTCGCCACGCAGCTGGGCCTTTCTGGTACGGAAACCCGTTCTGCGCTGGACCTGCTTGACGCATTCAGCCACGACAGCGCACCAGTAGAAAGCCAAACGCAAACAGATATTGATGCTGACGATGCCGACGTCCCTTTCGAGTCCGTTGTATTGCGACCGGACGGCGAAGAACCGCCCGGCCTGCCGCGCGCGGGCGACCGCGGCTGGACCCCGGTGGGTGGGCAGTTGGCATCGCGGCCTGCCATCGTCACCCGTACCGAAACGGCTGCGCCAGGCGGGGCGACAGTGCGGTCCAACCTGTACCAGGTCCGGCCCACCGATGAAGCTTCGGGCTGGCAGGCCGCCACCCACACCGCGCGGGAAAAGCAAGCGAAAGACAGGTGGAAACCCATTGAGGTGTTTGAAGCGCCTGCCGAAGAGAATGCGGCGCAAACCGATGCCACGTCCGCCCAAGCTGGCAAAGCGGATGACATCAAACCGGACGAGAAGGCCTCAAGCGGCAGGAAGAACACGAAGGCGAAGGAAAAACGCCGCGCCGCCCGTGAGGCCAAAAAGCAGGCTGCAGCGCGCGACGCGCAAGCCTTGCAGGAAGCGCAGGCAGCCAGGCTTGCGCCAGCCGACGACAATGAAGCGCGCCTGCTGTGGTTCCGGTTCCTGAAAGAAGGAGGAAATGATGCGGACGCTTTCCTGCTGCAACAGGCGAAGGACCGCCCCTGGCTCACCGAAGAGCGGGATCCCGAGACCCACTTGAATGCCTGGACCTTCCTCATCCAGCAAGGCCAGGTTGAATTGCTGGAAGCCATGCTTGACAGCCAATCCGCGCAGCACCCGAACAACATCCCCGAGCAAATCCGCGGTGCAGTTTGCCTGCTGAACTACGGGCTGAAAATAGAGGGCCGCACGCGTGAAGCCCTGGCGCTGGCCCTGCAATGGCTGGAAGGCCCGAACGCTACCAAGGCGCGACTGGTGTTGAAACTGTTCTTGCGAGTCATGCCGCCGCATGTCAGCGAATTCGTCAAGGAGGCGGGATACGGTTCGTCCCTGGTCGACGAAACCGCCAACACTGACGCCGTCACCGATTTGACGTCCTTGCTCGAGGTGTCAATCCGTACCAACGACAAGCGCATGGTGCAGATACTCCTGAGTCATCCTGACGGACAGAAGTTGGCGAGGATACGCACGCCTCACGGCGCCAATTTTGTGGCGATCGCAGCTGCTCGTGCGGATGTCGAGATCCTGCAAGCGCTACTGGCAATCCCCGGCATGCCGGAAATTGCCGCCCTGCCGGACTCCAACGGCATCACCGCACTCATGACGGCTGCCGTCGCCAACAGGGCTGATAACGCGCGCTGCCTGCTTGAGTATGAGCCGGTGCGCGCTAACGCCGGCGCGGTCACGAAGTGGAATGAAACCGCTTTCGAACTGGCTCTCCGGGACGGCGCTTATAAGGCGCTGATGCCCCTGCTGGACGATGCTCGGATACGCGCCTGGCTCGTGGAAAAGGGCGACGCCGCGGTTGAAATGGCGATGCTGCTCAAGGCGCCGGTGCAGGTGTGCCTGGCCATCGCCCTTGTCCAGGGTTTGGGACAGGGCATGTCGCTTGACGAGGCACGCGATTACTCGAGGACAGTTCTCGAGCGCATCCTCGCGCAGCTCGATCAAGAAAATTGACGTGCTCGGCCAACCCCATCCCCACCCCCGCCCTCCCCTTGAAAGGGAGGGAGCTTTCAGGGTCCTGCCTGGTCCGCCGAAGCTTCGGTATCCCCTCCCTTTCAAGGGGAGGGTTAGGGTGGGGATGGGGTCAACGCACCTTTGCAGATTTCTTTGCCGCTGGTTCAACTTACCGTTAGGTGCCAACCCCATCCCCGCCCCCCCTTGAAAGGGAGGGAGTTTTCGGGGTCCTGCCTGGTCCGCCGAACTTCAAACGCCGGCGACGCCACGCATCCGCTGGTTCTTTATCATTTCGTCTCCTCTTGCTATTGAAGCCCCCGCAAACAGGTGCTGGTAGCGCATTATTACGGACGCAAACCGGCGCCAGACCGGCTCGCCTGCATTTCTGCTATGCCGCGCCGCATGTGCGCGCAAGGATACAAGCAGGTAGAGTCGCGCAATGCAAGCACGCCGTTGCCGGGCCGCACGTCGTTGCGACGTCGCCAGATCCCGGCCGGCGCACCCGATTAAAACAGGAGAATTCGTTGATGCAGACCACCGCCGTGGCTTCCCGCGCCGCGCTCGACACACTTGACGCCAGCTTTTCCGGACGTCTTCTTACCGACCCCGCCGACACGGCGCCCTTCTGCACCGACTGGATCAAGCGCTGGAGCGGCCAGGCGCTGGCCGTAGCCCAACCCGATACGGTGGATGACATTGCCGCCATCGTGCGCTGGTGTGCAGCCAACAAGGTGCCCATCGTTCCGCAAGGCGGCAATACCGGCATGGTTGGCGGCGCAGTGCCGGGCCCGGACGGCCGCGCGCTGGTGCTGTCGACCAAAAGGCTACGCACGGTGCGCGCCGTCGATCCGGTCAACAACACACTTACCGTGGAAGCGGGCGTGACGCTGGTGGAAGTGCAGCAGGCGGCGCTCAAGGCCGGCCGCCTGTTTCCACTGTCGCTCGGCGCCGAAGGCAGTTGCACGATAGGCGGCAACCTGGCGACCAATGCCGGCGGCGTTGGCGTGCTGCGCTATGGAAATGCGCGTGAACTGTGCCTGGGCGTGGAAGTGGTGACCGCCGAAGGCCAGGTCTGGAATGGCTTGCGCGGCCTGCGCAAGGACAATACCGGTTATGACTTGCGCGACCTGTTCATCGGCTCCGAGGGCACGCTGGGCATCATCACCGCAGCCACGCTGAAGATGTATCCGCTGCCGGCGGCGCGCATGACCGCACTGGCCACGGTCGCTTCGCCGCATGCCGCGCTGCGCCTGCTGGAACTGGCGCAGCAGCGCCTGGCTGCGTCGCTGACTGCTTTCGAATTGATGAGCGAATTCTGCATGGACCTGGCCGCGCATCATTTCCCGGCTTGCCGCAAGCCACTCGACACGCCCTCGCCCTGGTATGTCTTGCTGGAGAGCAGCGACCCGATCAGCGAGGAACATGCGCGCGACAGCTTCGACCGGCTGATGGAAGAGGCAATGGAAAGCGGTTTGATTTCCGACGCCGCGGTGGCCACTTCGCTGGCGCAGTCTGAAGCCTTCTGGAATATCCGCCACCACTTGCCGGATGCGCAAACACGCGAAGGCGACAGCATCAAACACGATATCTCGGTGCCGATTTCAGTCATTGGCGACTTCATCGTCGCCACCAATGCGGCGCTGGAAGCCGCCAGCCCCGGCATACGCATGGTCGTGTTCGGCCATCTTGGCGATGGCAACTTGCACTACAACGTCTCGCCCGCGCCCGGCGGCAGCGGCCCCGCCTTCCGCGCGCAGCAGGAAATGTTCAACGAAATTGTGTATGAAGCGGTGCGGCGCGCGAATGGCTCGATCTCGGCCGAGCACGGCATTGGCCAGTTAAAGCGCGACCAGCTGCCGCATTTCAAGAGCGACATAGAAATGGCTTTGATGGCGCGCCTGAAAGCGGCCTTCGATCCGCAAAACATCATGAACCCGGGGCGCGTACTGCGCTGAGCAACCTTGAAGGAATCCGCACCAATGCAAGCCGCAAACCAGACCCCACGTTATCCGGCCGAAGCCTTGCGCAGCGCAGTAGAAGCGATGTTCCGCGCCGCCGGCATGCAAGCTGACATTGCGGCCAGTGTCACGGCTTCGCTGGTCGATGCTGACATGATGGGCCACAGCACGCACGGCGTCGCGCTGGCGGCCTGGTACCTGGAATCAATCAAGGCCGGCATGATGACGCTCGAAGGCGGCCCGGATGTGGTGGCCGACCACGGCGCCTGCGTCACCTGGAACGGGCGCCGCCTGCCCGGCGCCTGGCTGCTGTCGCAAGCGATCGACCTGGCCATCGAGCGCGTGAAAGACCTGGGCGTGGTTACCATCGTCATGGCCAACAGCCATCACACCGGTGCACTGGCGGTCTACATGCCGCGCCTGACCGAGCTCGGCCTGATGGCGGTGCTGGCTTGTTCAGCCCCGCCCACGCGCGGCATTGCGCCCTATGGCGGCACCAAGGGCTTGCTGTCGCCTAATCCGCTGGCCGCCGGCATACCGACAGACGGCGACCCGGTGCTGCTCGACATCAGCGCCTCGATCACCACCATGAACAGCACGCGCCAGTTGATTGCGCGCGGCGAAAAATATCCGGCAATGTGGGCGCTGGATGCGGCCGGCAATCCGAGCGACGACCCGCAAGTGGTGATGAGCGGCGGCGGCACCTTGTTGCCCATGGGCGGCCTGGACCACGGGCACAAGGGTTACAGCATGGCGCTGCTGATCGAAGCGCTCACGCAAGGCTTGCCCGGCTATGGCCGCATGGACGAGCCGGGTGGCATTTTGATGGGTGTGTACCTGCAGGTGATCGATCCGAACGCCTTTGCCGGCGTGGATGCCTACAAGCGCCAGACCAGCTGGCTGGTCGATCAATGTCGCAGCAATCCGCCGCGACCGGGCGTGGAACGGGTGCGGGTGCCGGGCGAACAGGCGATGAAGAAAAAACGGGAAGCGCTGGCCCATGGTGTGCCGGTTGCCGAGGGTGCGTTCAAATCGCTGTCGGAAGCCGCGGCCAGGCTGGGGGTGGTGCTGCCGGCCGCGCTCTGAGTACGAAGGCGGCGGCAGCTTTGGCAGGAAGCAGCGCTGGCCAAAGATTGGCCAGCGCTGCGAACGATGGTTCAGACCGCGGCGCCGTTACGGCGACGTTCACGGCTGTTGGCGCGGCGAACGACGGCGGCATTCGCTGCCTCGAGCGCCCGCGCGTCGACGCGGTGCGCCGGAATCTTACGTTTGTTCAGGATCGCTTCTGCCCCCCTGAAAAGATCCTTGCTGAATGACAGCAACTTGTCGTAGCGGTTGCCTTGGGCAAAAGCGAAAACCAGGTAGGACGCGGCAAGTTCTGCCTGTTTGCGTTCCGACTTGCTCATCGCCTTCGAATCCTTCGAAAACGCTGACTTGAAGGCCTTGAGCAGTGTTTCGGCTTCGCCATCCTGCAGATTGATTTTTTGCGATTTCGCGCCAGCGCTCAATGCCAATTCAACCAGCATGTCCTCAGGGCCCTCTTGCTTGATAAATTGCGCGAACGCTTCCCGGCTTGACTGCGGCGGGCGGTCCGATGAAGGGGCAGGGGCGGTTTCTTCCTGGACCGGCGACAGCTGGTCCATCGTTTCCTGCAGTTGCTTTTGCACCGCTGCCTTCAGCACTTTGGCGTCGACGGTTTGCCGGACCCAGGTGTCGTAGAAATCAAATCCCAGCTTGGCCAGCTCGGCAACGCCCTGTTTGAATTGACGCACTGCAGCTGCGTCGCGTACTTTTTCGCCAGCGTTCAGGGCGGTCAACTTCTCATCCATGTGGCTCCACAGGCAACTGGCCAGCGGCGAAACGATTGCATCGGTGTCGGACGTGGAGCTGGCGGCGACGACTTCGTTTGCGAATTGCTTGGCCAGCGCAGCCACCGCTTCTTGCTGGCCTTCTTTGGCAAACGGGGCCAGCAAGCCTTTGTAGACGCCGGCGAGGCTGGCAGTTTTATGGAAATTTTGAATCACTTCATTATCTTCGACCGACACTACCGGTGACGGGCGGAGCTGCACGAATGTTTGCTTTGCATCGTCTGTGCGCACCGACTTGACGCCCTTGCCGCCAACTTGGCTGGCGGCGCCCGCATGGCGCGTTGCCTTGGTGGTCTTTTTCGCGGCGCGGGCGGCTTGCGTCGTAGCTGTAGCTGTAGCCGTGGCCGTGCCCTTGCCCGTGATCTTGCCAATCAGTTTGCTCAAGTTCATTTGATCCTCCAATGATGGACTGCTTCAATTGAAAAGCGTGGCCGGCCCGGATGGACTGCACGCGACCACAACCGCCACATCGGGCAAAAGCGCCCTTGCATGTTCGGGTTACCGCCGTGGGTAACGGCATTTTTACGCTTGTTCCATCAGCGCACGATTTACTTGCAATCGAATCAGTCCTTGGAGGATCAAGTGCTTGTACGCCCGATCAGGGTTGCCGCAGTACCGAGCTGCCGTCCTGCCCGGTGGTGCTGCGCCACTGCGCGAAATTGAGCGCTTGCCCGCCGAAATTGGCAAACACGGCAGAACTGCCCAGGTAGTCGTTGGCGTCATAAACGGCGAACTGCAACACTGAAGCGCGCCCCTGGTCGCTGCTCAGGCGGTAAGACTCTTCACCCTGGCGGGAAACAAAGCTGTTGCCGCGGATACTGTTGCCGCGCACTTTCGGGCTGCCTGCGGTTTCAACCATCTGGATGTGGGCCTTGCTGCTGCTTTCGAAACTATTGCCCGTCAGCACGACCTGGCTGCTGTCCTGGATGTTGATGCCGTTGCCGTTGCCGCTGAAGCGGTTGCTGGTAATCGTCATGTCGTTGGCGCCGTCCAGGTAAATGCCCCAACCCAGTTTCTGGCCCGCTCCGGCAGCGCTGACCTGGTTGCCGATGATGCGGCTCGATAGCGGCAAGCCATCATTTGCCATCGCATACATGCCGCCGCAATCAGTCATCAACAGGCAGGCGCCGTCAACCGTATTGCCTTGCACCGTGCTGTTGCGGAAAAAACGGATGCCGATGTAACCGGCATTGCGCACCGTATTGTTTTCAACCAGCGCGTTGCTGCCCAGGGTCAGGTTGATCGCGGCGCGGGAATTGGTCGGCATGCCGACCACGCCTGCGGCTTCGATGCGGTTGTTGCGGATGATTTCACCGCCGCCGCCCCAGCGCACGGCAATTGCATCATGGCGCACATTGCGGATCGTGCTGCCGTCCACCAGCAAGGCGCTGCCGCCTGCATTCCAGATGCCATAGCGCGACGCATTGCCGATATCCACGCCCGTCACGCGCAAATTGCGTGCGCCATTGGCATTGATCGCCGTGGCTGAACCGAAAACCGCCAGGTCCTGCAGGGTGACATTGCTGGAATTGTCGGCATTCACGCCATGCTGGTCGGGCGAGGCCCAGGTGCGGCCTTCTGGCGATTGTCCATCCGGCGCCCACACGTAAAGCCGGCCATTGGATACAGCCCATTCGCCCGGCGCATCCAGCATCCACAGTTTGCCTTCGACATAGAAACTGGCCTGGGCCGGCGGCGCATAACCGCCGAACGCCGCATCTTCCAGGCCAGCCAGGCTGACGACGCCATTGGCATAGCCAGTGATGCGCCGGCCTTCGATGGCCCAGTCATAGGCGCGGTACACCAGGTTGGCGCCAACCAGGTCGGCATTGGGCATGGCATACGTCACGCTGCTGGCGCTGGCGGCGCTGGCCGTGGCCCAGGTCTGGGGCTGGTTTGGCCAGTGCGCACGCGCGACCGGTTCACTGTTGATCATGACTTGCGCGGCGTCGAACGCGATCGGCGCGGACCAGACATTGCCCTGGTACTGGCTCCAGCCCGTGATGGCCTGGCCGGGCGTGATGACGGCCTTGCCGCAAGTGCCGGCGGTACGCACTGTGACGTTTGCGCGTCCCCGCAAATCAAGCGTGCCGCGGTAGGTACGGCCGCAAGCCAGTTCCAGCACGCTGCCATCGGTTACGCTGGCTGGCAGGGCCAGCACCGGCTGGCCCAGGTCAGGATTGCCCACTGCTGGCAAGTCGACAGTCGCGCCGGCGCCTGCGCCGGGGACGCCGCCACTGACAACGGTGGCGGCTATCTCGGGCTGGGCGCCGGAGGACGCGCCGCCTCCGCAGGCGGAAAACACAGACATGAGACCGCACAGCATGGCGCAGCGAAGGATAGGAACCGGTGCAAATTTCATCAGGATCGGCAAACCGCGGGGTTCGCAAAAATTCAAGGAACCGCGATTCCAACATCGCAATGCCCGTGGGCCAATATCCTAAAAGACAATAAATTGCCTGTTTCTCCCCGTAAATTGTGACAATTAGTAGTTAACTGCCTGAATGGCAATGTCGGTTCGACATTTGGCCATGTGCTTCAGGAACCGCTTTCGGCGCCGTTGCGTCTGAACTTGCATGGCCGAGTCAATTTCGACGCATCAGGAAACGGCGCTGCAATTTCGCTTCCATGGGGTGCTCAACCAGTTCGTCGCGCGGCGCTGCCGCGATTGCTTATTTACGGTGACTTGCCCGCCCGGGGCCACGGCCAAGCACATGATCGAAGCGCTGGGCGTGCCGCATACCGAGGTCGGGCTGGTGCTGGCAGGCGCTTGCGAGCTGCCATTGGACGCGCTGCTGGAAGACGGCATGCAGTTGTCGGTTTTTCCCTTCACCGGGTCGGCGCTTGCGGGCCGCGAACCGGATCCGCCCTTACGATTCGTGGCCGATGCGCATCTTGGCGGCCTGGCGCGGCTGTTGCGCATGGCTGGATACGACACCCTGTATGACAACAGCTATGCAGATGCCGCGATTGTCAGGCTGGCAGGCGAGCAGCAGCGCATCGTGCTCACACGCGACCGCGATCTGCTGAAACGGCGCGCGCTGGCCCATGGCTATCATGTCTGGGCCACGCAACCGGATGAACAATTGGCGGAACTGGGACGGCGCTATCCGCTGGCACGCCAGCTGCACCCTTTCGCCCTGTGCCTGGCTTGCAATGCGGCGCTCGCAGATGTGGAGCCCGCCCGGCTCGCCGCGCGCGTGCCGCCCCGGGTACGGGAGCGGCATGCACGCTTCAAGCAATGCCCTTGCTGCCTGCGGGTTTATTGGGAAGGAAGCCATTGGGCGGCAATGCGCGCGCGGCTTGAAAAGCTGTTGCCGCCGGCCGCCGACAATGCGCCAGGCTTTGCTGGCGCTACCGCTTGCGCTGCCGGTCCTGCACCGCTTGTCCCACGAAGTGAGGTGCCGCTTGTGCCACAAAGATAGCCACCGCTGGTGCCACGAGCATTGGCATCATGAACATCGCCACTTGTGCCACTGGCGCCAGCACCGTCAAGCCATCGGATGCGGAAAGCGCGACGTTCGCGGATCAGGCGCCCGGGCTGCGACGCCGCAGCACGTGAACCACGCAAGCCCATTCCATCTCTTCGCCATGCAATTGCGCGCCGAATTCGATGAATTCGTAATGCGGGCCGCAACAATCCGGGCAGTCAAGCCGGGACAGGGCCTGGGCCATCCGCGCCGCCATCTGTTCCAGGCTGGCCTGCAGCGCTTCGGGCGCTTGCTGGCTTTGCAGCGATTGCGGCTGGCTCTCTCTCATCGGCGGCTCCCGTGCAGGTTCGGCGAAGCGGGGCGCTGCCGGCAGCGCAGGCCAAGGCCCCTCATGTCCTTCTGACAGGCTGTGGCGGCCAAGGTTCTGGCTTGCCAGGCCGCAAGCAAGCCGGCTCAGTCGAGCGTGGGAAGGTCCGTCGGTTCGGCCAGGGCCAGGTAGTTGCGCATGTCCAGCGCCGCCCTGCCGTGCGCCACCGTCAGGCTGGCGTCGGCGCCCACGGCCAGGGTGGCCTTGTCGCGTATGTGCCCGAAGGGCAAACCGGTCACGATCGGCAGCGGCAACCGTTGTTGCAACCATTCCAGCATCGCCGCCTGGCTGTAGCCATTGTCATAATCGGTCGTGCGCACTACGCCAAAGTCACCCAGCACCAGGGCTTGCTGCTGCTCCAGCACGCCGGCATGCAGCAATTGCAGCAGCATGCGTTCAATCCGGTAGGGATGCTCGTTCACGTCTTCCAGGAACAGGATGCCGCCCCGGACCTTGGGCAGGTAGGGCGTGCCCAACAAGTGAGACACCATGGCCAGGTTGCCGCCCCATAGCATGCCCTCCGCTTCCAGCGCCGCGCTGCCTGGCGCCGTGGCCCATTCCACCCGGTGCCGCGGGCCGCGAATGCAATCGCGGAAATGCCCCATCGTGAATTCACTGCGGTCGGGCCGGGTGAAGTCGTCGCAAATCATGGGGCCGGCGAAACTGGAAATGCCAGTGCGCGCCAGCAGGCCCAGCTGCAGCGCAGTCAAGTCACTGTGGCCAACGAAAAGCTTGCCGCTGGACGCGAGGCGGTCGAAATCGATCCCCTGCAGCAGGCGCGAGGTGCCGTAACCACCGCGCAAGGCAAGCACCACATCGACTTCATCATCGACGGCTGCGGCGTGCAACTGCGCCAGGCGCGACTCGTCTGTGCCGCCGAAGCGCTGGTGGCGCGCTGCATGGTCGGCATAGTTGTGCACCACATGGCCCTGGGCGCGCAAGCCGTCGATGGCGCGCTCCACCGCGGCCGGATCCGGCGCGTAGCCGCCGGGCGCCACGATGGCAATGCCGGGGAACAGGTGCCTCATGTCGTCTCCGTGTCGGTTTCTGCCGTATTGGCAGCGGCGCTGCAGTGGGCATCGATCAGTGTGGTGAGCTGGACATCAAGTTGCGGCGGCAAATCATGGCCCATGCCGGGTATTTCATGCAGCACCGCGCCCGGCACCAGGCGCGCCACGTCGCGGGCCGCAAAAACCGGCACCAGCGGGTCATCGCTGCCGTGTATCACCAGGGTTGGCACGCGAATCGTCGGCAGCAACGCAATGCGGTCGCCGGAGGCAGTCACCGCCAGCAACTGGCGCGCCGTGCCCACCCGCGAGGCGCCGCGCCCCACGGCGTTGCCGACCCGTCGTCGCAATTCCACTTCCGGTATCGGATAACCAGGGCTGCCGATCAGGCGGAACAGTTGCATGCTGTGCGCAACCAGCGCCTCGACGTCGCCGGCGCGCGGCGGACGGGCCATCATGGCTTCGCGCACCCTGGGCAAGGGGCCGGGCAGGCTGCGCCGGCCGCTGGTGGACATTATCGAGGTCAAGCTCATGACCCGCTGCGGATGCCTGGCCGCCATGATTTGCGCGATCATGCCGCCCATCGATGCGCCGACCACGTGCGCGCGCGGGATGTCGAGCGCGTCCAGCAAGCCGATCGCATCGGCTGCCATGTCGTCGAGCAGGTAACCGGAGTTCACCGGCATCAGCATCAGCGATTTCATGTAGGCCAGCGGCAGGTTGGGTTTGCCCAGGTGGTCCATGCGTTCGGACAGCCCGCTGTCGCGGTTGTCGAAGCGGATGACGTAATAGCCGCTGTCGACAAGCAGCTCGCAAAAACTGTCGGGCCAGTCGACCAGTTGCGCGCCCAGCCCCATGATCAGGAGCAGCGGCGTGTCGCGGCTGTCGCCCAGGGCTTCATAGGCAATGCGGATGCCGTTGGAAGTAGCAAACTGCGTTGTTGCGTTCATCGATGCCTGCGTGTTTACCTGCAAATCTTTCCTCCTGCCGCTCACGGCGCAGCCGGGGAAGCCAGTCCCCGCGCGCGCCGTTCGGCAAAAAATTCTTTCAGCAAGCGGCCGCAATCTTCGGCCAGCACGCCGCCGCTGGTTTCAGTATGGTGATTCAGTTTTTCCTGCGCGAACAATTGCAGCACCGATTCGCAGGCGCCAGTCTTGGGGTCGGTTGCGCCGTACACCACGCGCGCCAGGCGTGCATGCATCATCGCGCCGCAGCACATCGCGCACGGCTCCAGCGTCACATACAGTTCGCAGCCCGGCAGGCGGTAATTGCCCAGGATCGTGGCCGCGGCGCGCAAGGCCATCACTTCGGCATGTGCGGTCGGGTCGTGCGTGCCGATCGGCTGGTTGAAGCCGGTCGCGATCACTTCGCCATCCTTGACCACTACCGCGCCCACCGGCACTTCGCCCAGCGCCCAGGCATTGTGGGCTTGCGACAGCGCCAGGCGCATGAAATTGCGGTCGCGTTCTTCGCTCATGGGCCGCATGCGTCAGGCCGTTACTTCGGCCCAGCAATTGGGCGTCTCATGCAGCACCAGGCGCTGCAGGCGCAAGCCGGTGCCATAACGGTCATGGAAGGCTGGCTGCAGGATGGCGAAAGCGGTGCGCGCCAGGTTTTCCACCGTCGGTATGCAATCGATGACGACCGTCTTGTGGCCGGGCAGCGAATCAAGGAATTCGCGCACCACGGTGTCGCGCGAAAATGTGATGAAGGCATGGTCCCAGACATCGACCAAATGGGTTTTGGCGATGGTTTTGACATCCGAGAAATCCATGATCATGCCGTTGTCGGTATGCCCTTCATTCTGTATGACCTCGCCCACCAGCGTGATTTCAAGCGTGTAGCGGTGCCCGTGCAGGTTGCGGCACTGGCTCTTGTGGTCGGGTATGCGGTGGCCGGCGTCGAATTCCAGCTTGCGGGTAATGGTGAGCATGGGCTTTACGGTATGTGCAGCAGTTTATGTGTCTGCAGCGAGAGTTTCCATTGCGGCCTGGCCTTGCACGTGTCGATTGCAAGCCGGGTGTGCTGCTCCAGCAGCGGTCCATCCATTGGCTGCAGGTAGAAATGCTGGAAATCGAGCGTTTCATACTCTGCCAGCGGCTGGCCGGGTTGCGGCAGCACGACTTTCAATTCGCTGCCGCGCAACTGGCGCAGCGGTGCGCCCATCTTGGGGCTGACGCAAATCCAGTCGATGCCAGGCGGGGCTTCCAGTGTGCCGTTGGTTTCGACGGCGACTTCGAAGCCGTGGCCATGCATGGCGTCGATCAGCGCGGCGTCGAGTTGCAGCAGCGGCTCGCCGCCGGTGAAGACTACATATTTGCGCTGCGCATGCATAGGAGGCCACAGCCGGTCTATCGCTTGCGCCAGTTCAGCCGGCGTTGTGAACTTGCCGCCGCCTTCGCCATCGGTACCCACGAAATCAGTGTCGCAAAAACGGCAGGTGGCGCTGGCGCGGTCTTGCTCGCGCCCTGACCACAGGTTGCAACCGGCGAAGCGGCAAAACACGGCCGGCCGGCCGGCCTGGGCGCCCTCGCCCTGCAAGGTATAAAAGATTTCCTTTACGCTGTAAGTCACGCTTCGTTTTCCGGATTTGACGGGATGCCGGCCCGGGCGCGTTCGGCGCGCACCAAAACCGGTTCCTATTGTCTGTTCAGCAGTAAAGTCCTGTCCGCTCGGCAAGCGCCGCCGACAGGCAGGTTTGAATGAAGTGCACTCGGGTATGGGTCATGCCCAGATGCAAGCGACGGGCCATGTGGCTGGTGCAGCAATACCCGTTGGGGCCGGCATGTATTTTCGCATCCTTTGCGGCCCAGGGTGTAGATGCATGCGGCAATGCAGCACTCAAGCAGGCATTACGGCAACAAGGGGGAAAGTAAATCGATGGCAGAACTGGTGGTCTCCCGGCGCGAGGGCTTGTATTGCGTGCCCGGCCAGTTTTATATCGACCCATGGCGACCTGTGGATTACGCCGTCATCACCCATGCGCATGGCGACCATGCGCGTGGCGGCAGCAAGCACTACCTGGCGGCCGCGCCGGGCGCGGGCTTGCTGCGTGTGCGCCTGGGCAGCGACGTGCCGCTGCAAGTGCTGCCTTACGGTGAAAGCATCGAGCACAAGGGGGTGCGCCTCTCGTTTCATCCGGCGGGCCATGTGCTCGGATCGGCCCAGTTGCGCATTCAATACCAGGGCGAAACCTGGGTTGCATCCGGCGACTACAAGGTCGAAGCGGATGGCACCTGCACCGCTTTCGAACCGGTGCGCTGCGACACTTTCATTACGGAATCAACCTTTGGCTTGCCGATCTACCGCTGGCAGCCGCAAGCGGAAATCTTTGCCGAAATCAATGCCTGGTGGCAGCGCAATGCCGACGAGGGGCGCGCCAGCGTCGTGTTTTCGTATTCGCTGGGCAAGGCGCAGCGCATCCTGCATGGACTGGATGCATCGATCGGCCCGATCTATTGCCACGGCGCCGTCGAACCGCTGAACCAGGTCTATCGCGAGCAAGGCGTGGCGCTGCCGCCGACCTTGCTGGCCACGGCCGTCAACGACCGTGCCGCATTCCGGCGCGCACTGGTGATTGCGCCACCCTCGGCTGGCGGCTCGACCTGGATGCGCCGTTTCGGCGACTATAGCGACGCCTTTGCCAGCGGCTGGATGAAACTGCGCGGCGCGCGTCGCCGGCGCGCAGTCGATCGTGGCTTCGTGCTGTCCGACCATGCCGATTGGCCGGGTTTGATGTGGGCCATCAAGGCCACTGGCGCACAGCGCGTCATCGTCACCCACGGCCAGGTCGACGTGCTGGTGCGCTGGCTGCAGCAAAACGGACTGGATGCGCAAGCCTTCAGCACTGAGTACGGCCATGAAGAGGATGAACTGGCCAGCGCGGCTGCTGCCGGCGAGGCCGCTGCCGGGCCATTGCAGGATGGGGCCGCGTCAACCAATGACACCGCAGCCGGGCTTGCGGACGAGCCGGATCTCGCCCCGGCCTCGACCAAGGCCGACGACGATGACGACGCCCATGGCGGCAAGCGCCATGCATGATTTTTCCGTGCTCTATGCCGAGCTTGACGCCACCACTGCGACCAACCGCAAGCTGGCGGCGATGAAGGAGTACTTCAGCCGCGCTGCGCCTGCGGATGCAGCGTGGGCCGTGTACTTCCTGGCGGGCGGCAAGCCGCGCCAGACCGTGCCCACGCGCCTGCTGCGCCAGTTCGCCATCGAACGCTCGGCGCTGGATGAATGGCTGTTCGACGAATGCTATGACGCCGTCGGCGACCTGGCTGAAACCATTGCCCATATCCTGCCGCCGCACAGCCATGAAACCCGGCTTGGCCTGGCGGCGTGGATGGAGCAACGCATTGCGCCGCTGCGCGGGGCGCAGCCCGACGTGATACGCCAAGCCTTGTTCAGCGCCTGGGACGAACTCGACTGGCGCGGCCGCTTCCTGCTGACCAAGCTGATCTCGGGTGGCTTCCGGGTCGGCGTGTCGCGCCTGTTGGTGACGCGTGCGCTGGCGGACCTGGCGCAAATCGATAGCAAGCTGGTCGCGCAGCGCCTGATGGGATGGTCCGATGGCCGCGCCCAACCCAGCGCCCAAGGCTACCTGCAACTGATTGCCGCCAGCGAGCCGGGCCAGCAAGGCGGCAATGAACCGCAGGGCGGCCAACCCTACCCCTTTTTCCTGGCGCATCCGCTGCAGGCCGAGCCGCAAACGCTGGGGCCGATTTCCGACTGGCTGGTGGAGTGGAAATACGACGGCATCCGGGCGCAACTGGTGCGCCGCAATGGCCACGCCTGCGTCTGGTCGCGCGGCGAGGATTTGATCACCGATCGCTTTCCGGAGCTATCCCAAATCGCGCTACCGGACGGTACCGTGATCGACGGTGAAATCCTGGTCTGGCATGGCGAGCGGCCGGCAGCCTTCGCCGAACTGCAAAAGCGCATCGGCCGCAAGACACTCACGCCGCGCCTGCTGCAAGAATTGCCAGTCGTGCTGCTTGCCTATGACGTGATCGAGCATGGCGGCCAGGATATCCGCACCACGCCGCAAGCAGTGCGGCGCAAGCTGCTGGAACAACTGGTGGAACACGCCGCTTCGCCACAACTGCGCCTGTCGCCAGTAGTCCAGGCGCCGGACTGGAATGCGCTGGCGGTGCTGCGCGAAAGCAGCCGCGAGCGCGCAGTCGAAGGCATGATGATCAAGGCGAACAGTGCCCATTATGGCGTGGGCCGCACGCGCGAGTCGGGTGTCTGGTGGAAGTGGAAGATCGATCCGTATTCAGTGGATGCGGTGCTGATCTATGCCCAGCCCGGCAACGGCCGCCGCGCCTCGCTCTACACCGACTACACGTTTGCCGTGTGGGATGAGGCAGCAGACGGCAGCCGCACGCTGGTGCCTTTCGCGAAAGCTTATTCCGGCCTGACCGATGCCGAAATCCGGCAAGTGGATGCGGTCGTGCGTCGTACCACCATCGACAAGTTTGGGCCAGTGCGCAGCGTGACGCCCAGCCTCGTATTTGAAATCGGTTTCGAGGGCATTGCCCGCTCGCCGCGCCACAAGGCTGGCATTGCCGTGCGTTTTCCGCGCATGCTGCGCCGGCGTGAAGACAAGAAGCCGGAAGACGCGGACACGCTGCAAAGCCTGCGCGCGCTGCTCGCATGAAAGCCGCAAGGACACGCGCGCCGGCTGCCCGCAAACCGGCGCCCGCCAGCGCGGCGGCCGACCTGCCTGCGCTGGCTGCCCTGGCTGCGATCGAAGCCTGGTTCGCCGCGCGCGGCTGGCACGTGTTCGATTTCCAGCGCGCCGCCTGGCAAGCCTTCGCCCGCGGCGAAAGCGGCCTGCTGCATGCCAGCACCGGCAGCGGCAAGACTTACGCGCTATGGTTTGGCGCGCTGCTGCGCGAACTGACGCATCCCGGTCCACGCCGCACCGGCCTGCGGGTGTTGTGGATCACGCCGATGCGGGCGCTGGCCTCGGACACGGCGCGCGCGCTGCAAGCGCCGCTTGCCGATTTGCTGCCCGGCTGGCAAGTCGGCATGCGCACCGGCGACACCAGTTCTGCCGAGCGCGCGCGCCAGCAAAAAGCGCTGCCGGCTTGCCTGGTCACGACGCCGGAAAGCCTGTCGCTGATGCTGTCGCGGCCAGATGACAATCCGCGCCTGCGCGGCGTCGATATCGTCATCGTCGACGAGTGGCATGAAATGCTGGGCAACAAGCGCGGCGTGCAAGTGCAATTGGCACTGGCCCGGCTGCGCCAATGGAACCCGGCGCTGCTTGCCTGGGGTTTGTCCGCCACCCTGGGCGACCTGGGCGAAGCGCGCGATGCGCTCTTGGGCGGCGAACCTGGCGTGACGATTTCGGCCGACCTGCGCAAGGACATCCTGGTCGATACGCTGTGCCCGGCGCAAACCGGGCGCTTTCCGTGGAGTGGCCACCTCGGCCTGCAGATGCTGGAGCCGGTGATGCAGGAAATCGAGAAAAGCGGCTCGACGCTGGTTTTCACCAATACGCGTTCCCAGGCCGAGCTGTGGTTTCAGAACCTGCTGGCGCTGCGCCCGGACTGGGCCGGCATCATCGCGCTGCATCATGGGTCGCTCGACAAGTCGGTGCGCGACTGGGTCGAGGCGGCGTTGAAGCAAGGCAGCCTGAAAGCCGTGGTCTGCACATCCAGCCTGGACCTGGGGGTGGATTTTTCACCGGTCGAACGGGTGCTGCAGGTGGGCAGTTGCAAGGGCGTGGCGCGCCTGCTGCAGCGCGCTGGTCGCAGTGGCCATGCGCCGGGCCAGGTCTCGCGCGTGACACTGGTGCCCACCAATAGCCTGGAGCTGCTGGAAGCGGCTGCCGCGCGCGACGCAGTGCGCCGGCGCCAAGTCGAGGCGCGCCATGCGCCGGGCAAGCCGCTGGACGTGCTGGTGCAGCACATGGTGACCGTGGCGCTGGGCGCAGGCTTTGCGCCGGACGCCTTGTTGCAGGAAGTGCGCCAAGCCTGGTCTTACCGCACGCTGCAGGACAATGAATGGGAATGGGCGCTCGACTTCATCGGTCGCGGCGGACAAAGCCTGGTCGCCTATCCGGAATACCGGCGGGTGCTGCCAGATGAAACCGGCGTCTTGCGCGTGGCCGACAGCGCCGTCGCGCGGCGCCACCGGCTTGGCATTGGCACCATCGTGTCGGATGCCTCGATCCAGGTGAAGTTCGTCACCGGCGCCAGCATCGGCAGCGTGGAGGAATCCTTCATCGCGCGCCTGAAACCGGGCGACCGCTTCCTGTTCGGCGGGCGCACGCTGGAATTGGTGCGGGTGCATGAGATGAATGCCTATGTGAAGCGCGCCACCGGCGCGCGTGGCGCCGTGCCGCGCTGGCAGGGCGGACGCATGCCGCTGTCGTCCGAACTGGCGCATGCGGTGCTCGAGCGCCTCGCGCAAGCCGTGGCCGGACGCTATGAAGGACCGGAGATGCAGTCAATCCGGCCGCTGCTGGAACTGCAGCAGCGCTGGTCGGCCCTGCCGCAACCGGGCGTGCTGCTGGCCGAAACCCTGGCCAGCCGCGAAGGCCGCCATCTCTTCCTCTATCCCTTCGCCGGACGCTCGGTGCATGTCGGCCTGGGCGCGCTGCTGGCATGGCGGCTGGCGCGCGGGCAAGCCGCAACGTTTTCGGTGGCAGTGAATGACTATGGCCTGGAACTGCTGGCGCCACGCGGCATTGCCTTCGATCCGGTGGCGGCTTTGGGAACGGCAGGCTTGTTTTCCAGCGAGCGCCTGCTCGAAGATGTGCTGGCCAGCCTGAACGCCGGTGAACTGGCGCGACGGCGCTTTCGCGAGATTGCCCGCATTTCCGGCCTGGTGTCGGGCGGCTTGCCGGGCCAGCCCAAGAGCAACCGCCAGTTGCAGGCATCGTCGGGCCTGTTCTATGACGTCTTCAGCAAGCATGACAGTGGCAACCTGCTGCTGACCCAGGCCCAGCGCGAAGTGCTGGAACAGGAACTGGAACTGTCGCGCCTGCGCCAGGCGCTGGAAGCGATGCAGCGCGCGCGGCTTTTGCATTGCGCCCTGCCGCGCGCTTCGCCCTTTGCCTTTCCGCTGATGGTGGAGCGCATGCGCGAAAAGCTCAGCACCGAAAAACTGTCGGACCGGGTGGCGCGCCTGCTGCGCGAACTGGAACAGGCTGCCGCCAAAGAGGGACCGGCGTGAACGACATGCTGTATGGCGCGGTGGCCCTGGCGCATGCCGGTGAAACCTTGCAACTGATGCCGCAGCGCGCGCTGTGGTTGCCGCAACGCGGCGTGCTGGCCGTTGCCGACGTCCATTTTGGCAAGGCCGCCGCCTTTCGCAGCCACGGCATTCCAGTGCCATCGGGCACGACGGCGCACAACCTGGCTGTGCTGGATGCGCTGCTGGCGGCCAGCGGTGCAAGCCATTTGATGTTCCTGGGCGACTTCCTGCATGCAAAACGCGGCCGGGCCGCCGCCACATTGCAAGCCCTGCAGGATTGGCGCTGGCGCCACCACCGTATTCGCATGACGCTGGTGCGCGGCAACCATGACCGCCATGCTGGCGACCCGCCAGCGGCAATGGGTATGGATTGTGTGGAGGAACCGGCCACCGAAGGCCCTTTCCTGTTCTGCCACCATCCCGGCCATGTCGACCCGGGCCCCGGCCAACTGGCGGTTGCGGGCCACCTGCACCCGGCTTTCACGCTGGCGCAACGGCGCGACCGCTTGCGCCTGCCTTGTTACCTGCTGCGCAAGCAAGAGTTGATCTTGCCGGCGTTCGGCGACTTTACCGGGGGCTATGATGTGACACGGTCGGCAGGCGACAGGATATTTGTGGTCACACCCGACGCCGTGCTGGCGGTGCCGCCCTGATATGGGCGCGGCCGGCGCGCCCATCCAAGCAGGCAAGGAGCCGACATGAAACGCCGCACCCTGATGACAGGCTTGTTGCTGTTCGCGGCAATTGCCGGCTGCGCTGAAATGGCGCGCTTGCCGCTGGAAGCCGGCATGGGGCCCAGGCCGACCCTGCCGCCCCCGCCCAGGAGCGCCCTGCCCTCGATGCCAACGGTCCACATTGCGCCCGCCACTGGCTGGCCTCAGGGCGCGGCGCCCAGGCCCGCGCCCGGCTTCCGGGTCCAGGCCTTTGCCACCGGGCTTGCCCATCCGCGCAGCTTGCTGGTGCTGCCCAATGGCGACGTGCTGGTTGCCGAAACCGATGCCCCGCCGCGGCCGGACGATGAAAAAGGCGTCAAGGGCTGGATCAGCAAGCAGATCATGCAAAAGGCGGGCTCGCACCGGCGCAGCCCGAATCGCATCGCCCTGCTGCGCGATGCAGATGGCGATGGCATCGCCGAAACCCGGTCGGTGCTGCTGTCTGACTTGAATTCGCCCTTTGGCATGGCCCTCATTGGCAACCACTTGTATGTCGCCAATACGGATGCCGTGCTGCGCTTTCCCTATCGCAGCGGTGACACCAGCATTGCTGCGCCCGGTGTCATGCTGGCACCGCTGCCAGCAGGCAAACTGAACCATCACTGGACCAAGGACCTGGTCGCCAGCCGCGATGGCAAGCGACTGTATGCATCGGTGGGCTCCAACAGCAATATCGTGGAGAACGGGCTGGAGAATGAAGTCAACCGGGCCGCGATACTGGAAATCGACGTTGCCAGCGGCGCGACCCGACTGTACGCCTCGGGCTTGCGCAATCCCAATGGCCTGGGCTGGAATCCGGTCACGGGCGAGTTGTGGGCAGCCGTCAACGAGCGTGATGAACTGGGCAGCGACCTGGTGCCGGACTACATCACTTCGGTACGCGCAGGCGGTTTCTATGGCTGGCCCTGGAGTTATTACGGCCAGCATGTGGATGAAAGGGTCAAGCCCGCCAGGCCCGACATGGTGGCCAAGGCGATCGTGCCGGATTACGCAGTGGGCGCGCATACCGCGCCGCTGGGCATGGCGTTTTATACCGGGAAGCTGTTTGCGCCAGCCTTCCAGGGCGGCGCCTTCGTCGGCCAGCATGGATCCTGGAACCGCAAGCCGCGTAGCGGCTATAAGGTCATCTTCGTGCCTTTCCGCGACGGCCGCCCTGACGGCATGCCGCGCGATGTACTGGATGGATTTGTCGACGCCGATGGCAATGCGATGGGCCGACCGGTTGGCGTGGCGCTCGACAAGCAAGGCGGCGTGCTGGTAGCCGACGATGTCGGTGGCGCAGTGTGGCGCGTGATTCCGGGCTGAAGGCAGGTATTCGCTTCCGCATCCAACCGATAGAAGAATAACTAAACGATCAACGCATCAAATAGAGCGGAGATTTAAATAAACATTTGTTAGTGGAACGATCATCGACTTTTGAATACACATGCGGCGCGTTCAAGCCATCTAGAACGCAGTCCGATTGTCCGTTCATAAGGTTTCTGAGTGATGACCGCACCCATTCCCACCTCCACCACGACCAGGGTTACCCCCTCCACGCAGCGCCGCATCGCGGTTAGCCCTGGCACGCGCCAGCGCGCGCCTCGCGTCGCCACGCGCCGCTCGCACCAGGAAGTTTTTGGCTCACTGGTGGAAGCCTTCGGCAAGATGAATTTGCGTCACCAACGACGCGAATTGAAACTGTTGTGCAAAGGCGGTAACCGGCTTGACTTGCTGTCCCCCGCCTTCGCCTACGAGATCGATGCAGCGCGTCGCACTTGGTTCGCCAGCGCTGACGCCCAGGACCTGGATCGCATGCAAGCGGAAAGCGCTTTCCGGCTTGAAGCCGTGGTCGCGCTATCGCAGGATGCCGGGGCCCGCTCCGGCTACCATTTGCTGGTCCCGGCAATCATGATGCAATGGGTGCTGCAGGCGACACGGCTGGAAGAAAGTTCGGCTGAAGGTGTGGCCGACGTGCTGGTTATGCTGCACGATCCGCAGGCCCTGCCTCGCACCGGCGCCGGAACGCGCTGCCGGCACGCCTTGAATGATTGCGCCCGCGCGTTGGCATCCAAAACCCGTCAGGTCGAGCTGGACTTGGTGCAAAATCTTCAGCGCGCCATGGAAGCGTCGGACACCTTCCGTGACATCGTCAATACGGCGACTGCCAAGGCCGCCGACGAAGGCGATGAAGCCAGCCGCATGATCGCCGCCATGCCCTTGGCACGCACCTGGTGCGCGCTGTACGCAGGCGACGACAATGTGCCGGACCACGTAGCGCAAGTGCAGCGCCTGCTCACCGACGCGATGAATTCCTATGAACGCGAAATTGCCGCCCTGGACGAAGCCAAGGCTTTGACTTTCAGGGCCCTCGTACAGGGCGCCCGGCGGTACTTGCCCGACGGACTGCGTCACATGTTAAAGGCGCTGCCGCGCGCTGCAAACGGCGTGCGCGACGCCGCCGCTGTCGCCGCCCTGCTGCAGCGCCACCGCACCGACGTCGGCAGCTTGCTGGCAAGCCTCGCCAATGATGACCAGCGGTTTGAAGCCCTGAAAATCGTTTGCCTGGAAGCGCCACACAAATGCGGCCAGTTCGCCGCCGCCCTGCGCGACATGCTGGCCATGCACCCGGATCCGGGGCAATTGCTGCACGAGGTAGAAAACGCCCTGCTGGCAAGCCTGCCCCTTGATGAAGAGGATATTGCTGAATATTGCCAGCACAGCCGGCAGCTCGGATCCTGCGCCCAACGCGCCGCCCTGCTGGCGAGCCCGGAAATCCGGCTCCAGCCGCGCCGCAAGAACCGGCATGCAAGCCGCGCCGGCAACGCCATGTTGCGCAACGCCGCCAACCGCTGGCGCCTGGACCGCCTGGCCAGGCACGCCCTTCCCAGCCTGCTCAACTTGGCGAAAGCGGCCCTGCCGTTACTGGATGTCAAGCACCCCACGCCGCAGCAGCGCCAGTTGCTGGAAGATTTCGGCGATGCGATGGGCAAGACCGTGGTGGAAGTGGCCACGCGCCAGTGCCTGTCAGACCAGGAGAGGCAGCAATTCATGCAGCGCCTGCAGGAAATGGTGGTCATGGCGGCAAGCCAGCCAGGCAATTAAGCCCGCCAGGCCAGCGCCCTCAAACGATGCGATTGAACCACAGCATCGACAGCATGGCAGACAGCACCGCCAGCAGCGCCGCCAGCGCCGAGAAAACCGCCGTCACCTCGGTGGTTTTCTTTTCCAGCACCAGCTTGGAATTGAGGGTCTTGTAAACCTTGGTCAGGTCGGGTGCATTGCCGGCATAGAAGTATTCGGCATTGGTGACGTTGGCAATCTGCTTGAGCGCGTCCTCGTCCAGGCGCACCCGCATCGACCAGCCTTCGGCGCCAATGATTTCGCCGCCCGGCGTGCCAACGCCCACGGTGAAGACCCGCACCCCGCGCTCGGCCGCCATCTTGGCCGCTTCCACCGGCTCTGGCCCGGTCGTGGTCTGGCCATCGGTCAGCAAGATGATGGCGGCAGATTTGTACGAGCCCGGGGCAACCGGGCGCACGCCATCTTCACGCCGGGCGGCATGCTCCAGCGGCGTGCCGCGCATGCTGTCGCGTCCGCCGGCATTGGGCCGCGGGTTGGAGGAATTCAAGTCGAATTCAATGTCGGGGAAGATAGTCTTCAGCGACACCAGGATGCCGCTGCCCACGGCGGTGCCGCGTTGCAACTGGAAGCGGTCGATTGCAGCCAGCGTGTCTTCCTTGGACAGCGTTGGTGGCTGCACCACGGCGGCGGTGCCGGCAAACGACACGACTGCCAGCTTGGTCGACATTGGCGTGTCGTCGACGAAGCTGCGGGCCGCAGCCTGGGCGGCTGCCATGCGGGTCGGCTCGACATCGGTGGCGCGCATGCTGCCCGAGACGTCGATTGCGAGCACGATCAATTCATGTTGCGAAGGCAGCGTGACCAGTGCCGCTGGCCGGGCCACGGCAAACAGCATGAAGCCCAGCGCCAGCAGGAACAACAGCGGCGGCAGGTGGCGACGCCAGCCCGGCCCCTTGCCCAATGCCTCGCGAACAACTGACAGGCTGGCATAACGCAATGCGACTTTCTTCCTTCGGCGCAGCATCAGCAGGTAGGCGCCTACCAGCATCGGCAGGACCAACAACAGCAACAGCATTTCCGGCCAAAGGAAAGTCACGTCAGTGCTCCAGGTGATGGGGCATCATGCCACCCGCCGAGAGCGAACTGCGCAGCTTGCGCAAATCGGCGAATCGCTGGATCGCATCCATCAGGTCGTCATCGGTACCCAGTTCCAGTGCGTCCACGCCGGCTTCGGAAAGCGCCAGCCGCAACGCCGCCTCGCGATAGCGCGCCACGTTCGCAAAGCGTTTGCGAAAGGCGGGGTCATGCGTGTCAACCGTCAGTTGCTCGCCGGTTTCGGCATCCTGCACAACCAGCAGCCCCAGGTCGGGCAACTCCATTTCCATCCTGTCATACAAACGCACCGCAACCACGTCGTGACGTTGGGCCAGTTGCACCAGGGTGCGGTTCCAGCCCGGCGTGCTGATGAAGTCGGATACGATGAAAACCATCGAGCGCCGCGCCATCAGCGGCTGGGCCTTGCGCAGGAATTGCTGCAAGTCGGTAGCGCTGGAAGATTTCAGCTCGGGTCGCTCCATCATCTTGTGCAGCAAGTGCAGCACCTGCTTGCGCCCGCCGCGGGCCGGTATCACCGTATCGACTTCATTGCCGTAGAACAACGCGCCGACGCGATTGCCGTGGCTGGTGAGCATGCGCGCCAGCACCGCCACCAATTCCAGCGCCACCGCGCGTTTCTTGGTGGCGGCGGAACCGAAATCGACCGAGGGGCTAAGGTCCATCAGGAACCAGGCGGTGACGTCGCGCTCTTCATTGAACACGCGCACGAAGGGCGTCTGCTGGCGCGCCGTCACATTCCAGTCGATATGCCGCACGTCGTCATGGAACTGGTATTCGCGCAAGTCAGCCAGGTCGATTCCACTGCCGCGAAACAGCGAGCGGTAGTCGCCGTGAAGCATGCCGTCCAGGCGCCGGATCACGGTCCATTCGAGGCGCCGCAGCAGGGCTTCAGGCGTTTGCATTGAATCGGACATGGTTCTCCAGTGGCCGCTCGGGCGCAGGCAAATGTTTCATCAGGCGCAGCACCAGTTGGTCTGGCGTCACGCCATCGGACAGGGCTTCGTAGGACAGGGCCAGCCGATGACGCAGCACGTCGGGCGCGATGTCGGTCAAATCTTCGGGCAGTGCATAGGTGCGTCCACGCAGGAAAGCCAGCGCACGGGCGCCTTCCACCATCTGTATGGTTGCGCGCGGGCTGGCGCCATAGTTCAGGTATTTGCGCATGTTGGGCACGCCATAGCGGTCCGGGTCGCGCGTGGCGGCAACCAGCCGCACCGCATATTGCACCAGGGCGGGGTCGACAAAGCCATTGCGGCATTCGCGCTGCAATACCGCCAGTTGCTCAGTATTGGTGACCGGCGAGACCGCCGCTGCATCATGCGTGACGCGGTTGACGATGACGAACTCTTCTTCCTCGGTCGGATAATCGACCAGGATCTTCATCATGAAGCGGTCGACCTGGGCTTCGGGCAAGGGATAGGTGCCCTCGGTTTCGATCGGGTTCTGGGTTGCCATCACCAGGAAAGGGCGCGGTACGGGATGGGTTTCGCCGGCAATCGTGACCTGGTATTCCTGCATCACTTCCAAGAGCGCGCTTTGCACCTTGGCCGGCGCGCGATTGATTTCGTCCGCCAGCAGCAGGTTCGTGAAAACCGGCCCGAAGGTGGTGCTGAAGTCGCCAGTTCGCTGGTTGTAAATGCGCGTGCCAACCAGGTCCGCCGGCACCAGGTCGGGCGTGAACTGGATGCGCTTGAAGGAGCCGCGGATGGTTTTGGCCAGCGTCTTGACGGTGAGGGTCTTGGCCAGGCCGGGCACGCCTTCCACCAGCAAGTGGCCCTGGGCCAGGATCGCAACCAGCACGCGTTCCAGGAAATGGTCCTGGCCGACCACGACTTTCTTCACCTCGTACAGGATGTGTTCCATCTGCTGCGCGACGGATTCATTGACGGGCCGGAGTTCCTGGAATTCATTCATGGGTTTTCCTGTCAGGTGATCGGGTGGTCAAGTTGCGCTCAGAACGGCGATTCGCCGGCTGCGGCGGCAGCGTTTTCAATCGGAACGGCAAACGCAATGCCGATGAACACGCCCTGGTCGACCGGGTTCAGGATGGCTGTGACGATGCCGACCACGGCGCCATCCATCGTTACCAGCGGGCCGCCGGAATTGCCCGGATTGGCAGCGGCGTCGAACTGGATCAGGTTGTGCAATTCCTTGTCGCCATCGGGCGAAGAATAATGGCGACGCAAGCCCGAGATCACCCCCGCGGAGACTGAGGGGCCGATTCCAAACGGGAAGCCGACCGCCACCACGCGGTCACCCAGGGCCAGGTCGCCGGTGGAGCGCAAGGTGGCGGCCGCCAGGTCGTCCGGCAGGGTCGATGCCTGCAACACGGCGAGATCGTTTTCAGGCTGGCGTGACACGACCCGCGCTTCGGACGTGGTGCCGTCATGGAAAACCACCTGCACCCGTTCCGCGCCGGCCACGACATGCAGGTTGGTCAGGATGGTGCCGGTATCGACGATGACAACGCCGGTGCCGATGCCGGTCAGGCGCTCGGGTTCTTCGGAAGCGCGATGGCCATACTGGCGCACCCGCACCACCGAACGCCGCACGGCTTCGAAAGCCTTCGCTTCCTGTGCCGGCAGCACGTTCTTGTCGAGCGTATGCATGACCGCACGGTCGATATCTTTTTGTGTCAGTCTTTGCGGCGCCAGCGCCAGCCACTGCTGCCAGGCGGCGAACGCCATCAGGCTGAACAATACCGACGACAGCACCAGCAAGATGCGCTCATTGCGTTGCATGAATCGGCGCAGGCGCGACACCCGCTTTGCGCCGGGCTGCGCCCCAGGGCTGGCCGCGGCAGGTGCATGTTCATGTGCAGCTTGGCCAGGCCGGGCTGGATAGTGCTGCATGCCGCTTGCCGGTGCAGCCGGAATCCGGTCGGTGGACTGTTTGCTTGCCCCTGCGGCAGCCGGCGGCGGCGCCTGGTCACCGGCAGGTTCGACCGGCCCTGCGCCATCCGCGTGCATGGATTCGCTTGCAGCCGCTTCGTTCTGCGACTTGCGCGACCTGCTGTAAAGACCGACTTTTTTCATCTGGCGGAAGCTGCGCAGCGAGTGGGCGCATCAAGAGGCAGGCGCGGGGACAGGCGCACGTTTCGCGCCTTATTCAGAAGACAGCGCCGACGCGTAAAGTGTTTCTGGAAGGTGGTTGACGCTGCGCAAATTTGTGCCTGCCACTGAATTGGCGGCGGGCTTTGCGTGTCCTGGTGAGCAATGGCAAAGCAGGCGCGCCCGCTTTGTGTTGCACTGCTGTGATAGCGGCCGGCAAGGGCCTGCCTGATGGAGACAATATGCGGCAAATGATGAATCGCTTCAATGCACGCGCTGGCGCGCCCAACCGCGTTCCAGGCCTGCCCGAGGACACGCCGCCCGACCGTCCGCCCGAGCAGGATCCACGCGTGCGCGAGCCCAATCCCGATCGCACGCCACCAGTCAAGGAACCGCCAGCGCACCCCTCTTCCGGGCTCGGGGTCTGAAAGGCGGGACGCAGGCGCAGGCATGGCGCTTCACTGGCGCGGGCCGGCGCAGGCATTGAAGTCGCGCAGTATGGCGCTTGCCCTGCGCGCCTCATCCTCGCTCGTCGTGCCCACGGTCAGCAACAGCGTGCAGCGGTGGAATACCCGTGGCTTGGCATCATGATCCAGGCACACGAAGTTGCCCTCTACTGGCCCTGCCTCATCGTCGCGCGCCTGCAGTTCGACTATCGATGGATCGAAGCCGCTTGCAAGCAGCGCGTCGCGAGCTTGACTGGCAACATCTGGCTGGTCGAAAACTTTCATCACCGGCTGGCTCATGGTTTGCCCTCCTTGGCGATGTGACCTGCGCCGGGGGGAGGAAGTGCCCGGCGCGCTGCACAAGTTCAGCGGTTGCTGATCAGCGTTTGCCGATCAGCGTTCGCAAGTCACCCTTCAATCGCCGCCCTGCCCTCAGCGCTTGCTGCCGATGAAACCGCCGAGGGAGAACTGGCCGCTGCCGGCATTGTTCATCGAGAACACGCCTGCCAGTTCAGCCGGTCCGGCACCGCTGTTGCCAGTGGTGACGACCGGACCAAAGAAACGCGCGCTCAAGCCACCAGCCATGGCTGCATTTGCGGCCGTGCCGGTTGCATAGTTGCCTTGGGCACCGCTGCCGAGTGTGATATTGGTCGACACCGACGTGGGAACCGGCGCCAGGCTGGCATCGAAGATGACAGAGTTGGCCAGTGCAACCGAAACCTGGCGCGTGGCGAAATTCACGGTCGCCGTCGCTGCAGCCCGGAACACGATCGGATCGTCTTTTGCGTTCACCGAATACCAGCCGTAAGCCACGCCGGTGTAACTGGCCGAGCCACTGGCGGGTACGGTAGCCGGATCAGTTACGTCACCGAAGGCCAGCACGCCGCGACGGCCGCGGTTATGTTCAAACAAGCCGCCCCATTCCAGGATGTTGACCGTGTCTTGCGTCGACCAGGTTGCGAAGTTGGCGTAACGCAGGCTCCAGTTATCCAGGGTGCGATAGCCTTTCGATCCGGGGAACGGCACGCCCGGCGCAGTCGATCCGCCGAAATAGGTGACGTTGCCATTGGCATCATGGCCGATACCGGCGGCCGCATCGCCATCTTCATGCAGGCGTCCGCCCACCGTCAGGTCTGGTTCTATGCCACCGGTGCGCCAATCGCCCTGCTTGTAATTCACACCATCGGATTCCTTGGTTGGGCAGGGCACCAGGTCAGCCGGGCAGCGTCCCGGCTCGGCGCGCGGGAAATAAGAATTGTTGGCGTAGTTCAGCTTGGTGCCGCCTTGGCCCTTGGTCGCCATGTCCCAAAAAGCTTCGTCGGTGACGGGCGGCAGCGGACGGAAGGCCAGCGCACGATTGGCATCGAGCTCTACTCGTCCGGGCGCCGTCATGAACGTTTCGATGATGATCGGTCGGTCGGTCTTGGCGTCCCAGCTGATGTCGAGGTTGGACAGCAGGACGGCGGGCGAACTGACGGCGCCGTTCGCATCCTTGCGCACCCGCACTTCAGCCGTGCCGCCGGTGGCGGGCATCATGCCGATTGCGCGACCGACTTGCTCGATGACGGGCTGCAGGTCATTGGTGGATTTGCCGAAGGCTTCCACGCCTGAACGTGTCAGGGAAATGCCATTGTCCGTTTGCAGCACTGTTTCGCCGCTGCACTGCCAGCCGGCGCCATCCGGACAAGACATAGTCAGGGCTGCCAGCGTGCCGCCATTGGCCACGTTGCCAGCGTTGCTGGTTGCGACGCCGCTAGCCGGGGCGCTGGATGAACCGCCGCCGCAACCCGGAAGCAAGGAGGCTAAAATCAGGGCAAGGACGGTACGCGCGGCTTGTGGTCGGGCGTGAATAGATAAACGCATTGGAAAAGCTCCAGGGTAACGAGGTGGGCCAGAAGACGACCGTTCCACGTTATCAACAGTGCAATTGCGTTGATTGATCAAAACTTAACCCACGGCTTGCTTTTGCCGTGGCAAATCAAACCCATGTGGAAACGCCGCACAAAAGGACAGAACATGACAGCCAGATTGAAAATCGACTTCGTTTCCGACGTTGCTTGCCCTTGGTGCGCCGTCGGCCTCAATGCCCTGCAACTGGCTTTGCAAAAGCTGGTGGGCGAGGTGCAGGCCGACTTGCATTTCCAGCCTTTCGAACTGAATCCCGGCATGGGCCCGGAGGGGCAGGACACGATGGAGCACCTGACGCAAAAGTACGGCGGCACGGTGGAGCAGATGCAAGCCAACCAGGAAGTGATTGCCCGGCGCGGCGCAGAAGTCGGCTTCGCCTTCGACCTGGAGCGGCGCTCGCGGGTCTACAACACGTTCGACGCCCACCGGCTGCTGCATTGGGCAGAGGAAGAGGGACGACAGCTGGCGCTCAAGCAAGGCTTGCTGAAGGCCTATCTGTCCGAAGGCCGCAATCCATCCGACCCGGAGGTGCTGGCCAGCCTGGCGCGCGAAGCCGGGCTGGATGAAGCCCGTGCCCGCGCCATCCTTGCATCCGACGAGTACGCGCAGCAGGTGCGCGAACGTGAGCAGTACTACCTGGACCTGGGAATCCATTCCGTCCCGTCAGTGATCATCAATGAGCGCCACCTGGTGCAGGGTGGGCAGCCGGTAGAAGTGTTCGTGTCCGCCCTGCGCCAGTTGGCGGCTGACTACGCAACAACCGCAACCTAGGCCGGAGGTTGGAACCGAAACCGCGATCGCGCTACACACCCGTCTGGTTTCTTGTTGGTGTGGTTGATGAGCCCGAAACTGAATAAATATGCCGTGCTGAGCATGCTGTTCCTGGCCTGGAGCGTGCTGTCTTCCCGTGCCAATGCGGGCCAGGCCGAGGCTTCCGGTGCCCTGGCCGCGAGCGCCCGGCTGCGTTAATCAAGCCGGCCGCCCAGCGCGGGCGGCGCTTTTACATCTGCCCGCCGCCGCCGACCAAGCCGTGTTATTCTTACCATCTGCTTATCGATCAATACGAGGTAAGAAATGCAGGCCACTGCGACACTGTCGAGCAAGTTCCAGATCTCCATCCCCAAGGCCGTACGTGAGCAGCAACACTGGGAAGCCGGCCAGGAATTTGTCTTCATACCGAAGGGACAAGGCGTGCTGCTTATGCCCGTTCCCGAATTCGAACAACTGGCCGGAATAGCCAAGGGGGCGAATACGGAAGATTATCGCGACCGGGGCGATCGTTTCTGATGGCGCCGCAGCCCTGCGTCGTCGATACCTCGGCCTGGATTGAATGGCTGACTGGAAGCGTGGTGGGCGTGAAGCTGTCGAAGGTTTTCCCCGTAAAGTCTCATTGCATCGTGCCGACGATTGTCCAGCTCGAGCTATCGAAATGGGTGATGCGCGAATTGGGTGAGGAAAAAGCGGACCAGGTCCTCGCCTATACGCAGAAATGCATTATCGTGCCGCTCGATACAAGCTTGGCCATCATGGCCGCTGATCTGCACCGCGAACATAAACTGGCCACGGCCGACGCTATTGTCTATGCCACGGCGCGCCAGCAACGCGCAGGCCTGCTGACTTGCGACGCACATTTCACCGGCCTGCCTGCAGCCACGGTCTTTGCTAAAGCCGGCGTCACGTAAACACTCGCTCTTCCCGTTTTTTTCCGAAGCACGCCTGGATTGGGCGGAGATCGCACCACGGGAGACTGGGTTCACGCCTCTGCCGCATGCGGTCTCCGTCCTTTGCCGCGCTACCTTTTCTTGGTCGAATCGGCAATCGCCCACAATCGTGAATCGCTTTGTGCCAGCGCGAAACTTTTCCCATAAGGCAATGTTCTGACTCCCTGTCATGCGAGCGCTTTGAGACTCGCGACGCGTAAATTAGGGAGTGAAATGAAACGAGAACTAGTACCCCTGCTCTTGCTGGCATCCGCTGCGCTGGTCGCCTGTGGCGGCGGTGGCGGTGAAAACTCCGCGGCTGCAACGGACGCCAACCAATCCGCCGCGGCGACGACCGGGTCGGAAACCGACGATGGCGTGACCACCCTGGCCCGCCGTACCTGGCGCCGCACCGAAACGACGACCGTCCCCGCGCCGACAACTTCGCCTACCAGCCCGACCACAACCACGCCGAGCACCGGCACGACGACGCCTCCTGTGAGCACCGGTGGAAGCACAACCACGGTCGCCACGCTGCCGGCAAAATCGACGTGCGGCATAGCTGACTTCCAGAAGCGGATGATGGAGCGCATCAACGCAGCACGCGCCGTGGCGCGTTCTTGCGGTGGCACCTTCTATCCTGCGGTTGCGCCGCTGAGCTGGAACGACAAATTATTCGCCGCGGCCGCCGCACATTCGGCCGACATGGTGAACAACAATCTTTTCTCGCATACCGGTTCGGACGGCAGTTCTGCCGGCACGCGCATGACCCGGGCCGGCTACAACTGGGGCAGCTATACCGAAAATATTTCGGCCAGCTACCATACCGTGGACCGCACGGTGGATGGCTGGCTGGGAAGCCCCGGCCACTGCGCCAACATCATGAGCGCACGCGTGACTGAAATGGGCGCGGCCTGCGTGCTGGGTACGGCCAATACGCAGTACGACGACTACTGGACGCTGGTGGAAGGCCGCCCGCGTTAAAAGAAAGGCCCCGGGGAACGGGGCCTTGTTGTATCAGGTGGTGCGGCGTGTCGTGAGCCGGCGCTACAAGTGGACGTCATACGAGTGCGACCGCCTCTTGATGTACCGGTAGCGGTGATCGTAACGAAATCGCCTGACCTGCGTACTGTCGGGCGGCGTCTGCACGCGCAGGAGCGCGGCAGGTACCGTCTCCGGGTAGAAGGATATAGAGGCCGGCTGCCCCCTCAGGAATCCTAGGCGTCGGCCGACGTGCGGGACGTGCCGGCCAGCGTCGCGCGCTACGCGAGGCTTCGAGCGCCTTGCCGTGCAAGTGGTACCGATCCAGCATGCGTCTTCTCACATTGCGTCGATGTATTGATGAATCCGGGCCACTAGCGCATCGAAATCCGGCTGCCCTTGGTAGTACAGGGCTTCTGTCTTGCGATACTCCAGCGCAAAACGCTCCCGTTGCGCAGAGTCGGCCAGGACGAAAGCGGGGTTTCGGGCAATCACCTGCTCGTCACCGCTCCGAAAGCGCTGCGCCTTGCGCTGCTGGTAAGCGGACTCGCGCATGAAGGCCTGCACCTCCTCCAAGCCGAGAAGGCAGTACACGTCGTAGTAGTGCCGCAGGAAGTTGCCGGGGAACGCCTGCGCATCGCCCAACAGGCGAAATTTGGTAGAGATCGTCTGGAGCTTCTCCACAAAGGTATGCGTCGGCACATAGCAGGGCACGGCTACGGCACGGTTGTCGAACACATCGACGCCTCGGTCACGGGCGACATCGAGGGCCCATGAAGAAATGGTGACCGGCCGATTGGGTGCAGTGTCGTCAAAACCCAGCTCCAACAGAATGCCGTCCTTGACGCCTGCCAATGCAGCGGCACGTGGCGTGTAATTCAGCCGGATGCCGGCACTGCGCATCTTGTCGTCATCAAACTGCGCATCGCGCGCCACGCTGTCGATGCCAGGTATGCGGATACGTGCTGCAAGCTCATCGTAGTAAGCGCGGCGCGAAGCGACGTGAGCGGGCTTGTCCTGGTTGCGCCCTGTCTTCACATCCATGCCTTCGAGCGGCTCTATGCGGATGTCGATGTCCTCGGAAAAGCGGTGTATGACGCCGAACCCCTTTGACAGGGAAGTCCCCCCCTTCAACTCGAACTGAAAGCCTTGGGCCTGAAGACCCCACAGGCAATGCATGATCCAGTAGTCCTTTTCGACCAGCATAGGATCGAGTCCGCGCTCGTCGGCGACGAGCGTCAGCAACTGGTCGAAATCCCGCCTTTCGTGCAGGAAGTCAGGCACCCGCCCACTCCCGCAAGCGCTTGCGCGTTGCCACGCTGCCAAAGCTGTCGGCTGCGCGTTGAAGTCGGACCAAGTCGAAAGACGGCAGCTTGTTGCGCGCCTGGCGCACGACCGCATCGCGGTCCTCTGCCAACTCTTCGAGATTGTTGAGCAGGTCGACATACAGAAACTCGGGCGTGAGCTTCTTTGGAAAGCGCGGCTTCATGCGGAATTCAAACTGCCGGTTGCCGAGCCGGAAGACGCCATGGCGCTTGTGGTTGTAGACCAGCGTGCGGTTGTAGAGCTGCGTGGTGCCCAGGCCTACCGCGTTGTAGGCCGATGGAGAGAACACGAGAAAGTTTTTGTCACGCAGAAAGCCACCCACCACTTGCTCATCGGCGGGCGGCAGCGGACCGAAGCTGGATTGCTTCGGTGCGTAGTACAGGCCCTGCGCGAGCTTCTTCAGCGTTCCGGTAGCCACGAGCTCGCGCAAATGTCTGTCCACCGCGGTGGACAGACGGGCAAGATCTTCCCTCCGATAGACGCGGCCGGCCTGCAGCTCACCCGCAAGGCGCGCAACGGCGCCTCGGAGGGAATCAGCAGGAGGTGGAGCGGTGGCAGGCATGACTGGTTTTTCATTGAAGTTTCATGCATTTTATCGAATTATGACGGCCCCGTCTGCCCCGAAAACAGTGCCTACGGGTTGTCGTGCTGGCCGACCCAGGCAAGTTTCCTTTACGAACCATCTGTGATTGACGCGGCATCGAGCATCTGGCAACGAGCGGTGCAATGGATTTTCGCGGTGCGTCCCCGACGCCGGCTGCTCACCATGGCCCAACGCCCTCGGCTGGGTTGCTCCACCTCACGTCGTGCCGGGGGCGAAGGCATAGACCTGCTTCACGATCACCGCGAACGTGTGCTGCAGTGGCGGGCGCACACGCGCCTTCACCTCGTTGCGCAAGACGCGCAGTTTATCGGCGGTGATTTCGTTCAGCTGCCGATAGGCGAAGACCGGCAGGATCTCCAGATTGACGATGCTAACGCATCGCCTTCGTGCTATTGGCGATGCGTCCATCCGCCAGCCACTTCTCAGTCCCGCCGTCGGTCCCCAAAGGACCCGACCTCACTCCCACTCAATCGTCGCCGGCGGCTTGCCCGATATGTCGTACACCACGCGGTTAATGCCGCGCACTTCATTGATGATCCGGTTCGACACCCGGCCCAGCAAGTCATGTGGCAGGTGGGCCCAATGGGCTGTCATGAAATCCTGGGTTTGCACGGCGCGCAGCGCAACCACGAATTCATAGGTGCGGCCGTCGCCCATCACCCCGACCGAGCGCACCGGCAGGAATACTGCGAAAGCCTGGCTGGTGGCTTCATACCAGTTCTTGTGGAAATGGCCGACCACCCTGCCCTCCGCCAGTTCCTGTGGCAGCGGGATAGCGGTATTGCGCAGTTCTTCGATGAAGATCGCATCCGCCTCGCGCAGCATGTCGGCATATTCCTTCTTCACTTCACCCAGTATGCGCACGCCCAGTCCGGGCCCCGGGAAAGGATGGCGGTACACCATGTCATGCGGCAGGCCGAGCGCCACGCCCAGTTCGCGCACTTCATCCTTGAACAGTTCGCGCAGCGGCTCCAGAAGCTTCAGGTTGAGCGTCTCCGGCAAGCCGCCCACGTTATGGTGGCTCTTGATCGTGTGCGTGCCCTTCTTGCCCTTGCCGGCGCTCTCGATGACGTCCGGATAGATCGTGCCCTGCGCCAGCCAGCGCGCATTCTTGCGCTTGCCGGCCTCGACCTGGAACACTTCAACGAATTCACGACCGATGATCTTGCGCTTGGCTTCGGGATCGGTCACGCCTGCCAGGTGACCCATGAACTGTTCGGTGGCGTCGATGCGGATCACACGCACGCCCAGGTTCTTGGCGAACATGTTCATCACCATCCCGCCTTCGTTCAGGCGCAGCAAGCCGTGGTCCACGAACACGCAGGTCAACTGGTCGCCAATGGCGCGATGGATCAAGGCCGCTGCCACGCTGCTGTCGACGCCGCCGGACAGGCCCAGGATCACTTCATCACCGCCGACCTGGGCGCGAATGGCTTCCACCGCCTCGCCGATATAGTCGGGCATATTCCAGTCGGAACGGCAGCCGCAAATCTCGTGCACGAAACGATGCAGGATTGCCTTGCCTTGCTGGGTATGCGTGACTTCGGGATGGAATTGCACTGCGTACAGGCGCCGCGTTTCATCGGCCATGCCTGCGATCGGGCAGCTCGGGGTGGATGCCATCAGCTTGAAGCCGGGCGGCATGTCGATCACCTTGTCGCCATGGCTCATCCACACTTTCAGCATGCCGTGGCCTTCGTCGGTAACGAAGTCATTGATCTCCTTGAGCAAGGCGGTGTGGCCGCGCGCGCGCACCTCGGCATAACCGAATTCGCGCAGCTTGCCGTTTTCCACCTTGCCACCCAGTTGCTGCGCCATGGCTTGCATGCCGTAGCAAATGCCCAGCACCGGCACGCCCAGGTCGAACACCGCTTGCGGCACGCGCGGCGTATCGCCCTCGACCACTGAACTGGGGCCGCCGGACAGGATCACGCCAGCCGCACCATAGTTGCGCACGAAATCATCGCTGACGTCGTAGGGGTGGATTTCAGAGAAAACGCCCGCTTCGCGCACGCGGCGCGCAATCAACTGGGTGACCTGGGAGCCGAAGTCGAGGATCAGGATCTTGGAATGCATGGGATGGCCAATATAAAAAAACGGGGGCGACACGACGTGCCGCCCCGGGAATCTGTCACTGCGCTTGCCAGTGCCGAGCGCGGACCGGACCGCGAACCCAACGCGGGTTATTCGGTACGATAATTCGGCGCTTCCTTCGTGATCTGCACATCATGCACATGCGACTCGCGCATGCCTGCTGACGAGATCTCGACGAATTCGGCCTTCTCGCGCAACTCATCTATCGTCGCGCAGCCGCAATAGCCCATCGACGAACGCACGCCGCCGACCAGCTGGTAAATGATGGCCAGCACGCTGCCCTTGTACGGGACGCGGCCTTCTATGCCTTCGGGCACCAGTTTGTCTGCATTGTTGGCCGGGTCCTGGAAATAGCGGTCGGCCGAGCCATCCGACATTGCGCCCAGGCTGCCCATGCCGCGATACGACTTGTAGCTGCGCCCTTGGTACAGGATGACTTCGCCGGGCGCTTCCTCGGTGCCGGCAAACATGCTGCCCATCATGACGCTGGACGCGCCAGCCGCCAGCGCCTTGGCTACGTCGCCGGAATAACGCACGCCGCCGTCGGCTATGCAGGGCACGCCGCTGCCTGCCAGTGCCTGGGCGACATTCGATATGGCGGTGATTTGCGGCACGCCCACACCTGCCACGATGCGGGTGGTGCAGATCGAGCCGGGGCCGATGCCAACCTTGACGCCATCCGCCCCGTGCTCAAGCAGCGCCCGCGCCGCGGCGGCGGTGGCGATATTGCCGCCGATGACTTCCACATCCGGGAAATTCTGCTTGACCCAGCGCACACGCTCGAGCACGCCGCGCGAATGGCCATGGGCGGTATCGACAACCAGCACGTCCACGCCAGCCTTGACCAGCAGTTCGATGCGCTCTTCATTGTCCGGGCCGACGCCGACAGCCGCGCCCACGCGCAGCTTGCCGTGCTCATCCTTGGATGCATACGGGTGTTCGGTGGACTTCTGGATATCCTTGACGGTGATGAGGCCGCGCAGTTCGAAATCGTCGTTGACGACAACCACGCGTTCCAGGCGGTGCTTGTTCATCAGGCGCTTGGCTTCAGCCGGATCGGCGCCTTCCTTCACGACCACCAGCTTCTCGCGCGGCGTCATTTTGGCGCGCACCGGCGCGCCAAGTTCTTCCTCAAAGCGCAGGTCGCGGTTGGTGATGATGCCGATGACCTTCTTGCCCTCGACCACGGGAAAACCGCTGATGCCATGCTGCTGCGACAAAGCGATCACGTCGCGGATCTGCATGTCGCCGGGCACCGTGATCGGGTCGCGCACCACGCCGGATTCAAAGCGCTTGACCTTGGATACTTCACGCGCCTGTTCGCGCGCAGTCAGGTTCTTGTGGATGATGCCGATACCGCCTTCCTGGGCCATTGCGATTGCCAGGCGCGCCTCAGTGACGGTATCCATTGCAGCCGACACCAGCGGGATGGACAGCGTGATCTTGCGCGTGAAGCGGGTATCGAGGGAAGTGTCCTTGGGAAGAATGGCCGAATAGGCCGGCACGAGCAGCACGTCATCGAAGGTGAGTGCTTTCTGGAGTAGACGCATGGCGTTTCCTGTAGGCGCAAAACCGAATTATACAGAAATACACCACCCCAATCCCCAATGCGGCAGCAGGTGAAAGCGCAGGTTGACGGCGTGGCCAAAGCATGAGGAAATCGACCCGTTGAAAGCTTGACAGGGGAAGTGGCATGCAGCCACGCAGCAAGGGTTGGCGTCGTAATGCAGCGGTATTGATGGGCCTGGCGTTGTGCAGCACGGCCATTGCGCAACATGTTTGGCTGGATGACAAAGGCGTGCGCCAGTATTCCGATCGTCCGCCGCCGCCATCGGTGCCGGCGAACCGCATCATCAAGCCTGCGCGCAATGGGGCGCCAGCCGCGCCTGAGATGGCGCCAGCTGCAAAGACCGGCAGTAGCGCCGATGCGCCCGCCGCACAGAAAGCAGATGCACCGGCAGGCACGAGCGCAAAAGCCCCGCCTACGCTGCAAGAGCGCAATGCAGACTTCAACCGGCGGCGCGCTGAACAAGCCGAGAAAGATAAAAAAGCGGACGAGGCGCAGCGCCAGGCCGAAGACAGGAAGCGCAATTGCGAACGCGCGCTGGCCAGCAAGCGCAGCCTGGAATCCGGCGCCCGGATCATACGCACCACGCCCAACGGCGAACAGGCGGTCCTGGGCGAGGAACAACGGGCCCAGGAATTACAGGAAGTGTCGCGCGCGCTGGAAGGCTGCGCCTGAAAGACCGGGTGGACTGCCGGCGGGCTTCCACCCGCATGCATCCACCTCGTGGCGCCGAAGTGGCCCTGCCCCAGGCCTGTTTAAGCGCGTGCGGCCGAGTCGTCCTGTCCGGTGCCCGCCGGGCTCGGCGCGCCCCTGTTGGCCGCCCGCGTGGCCTTCACCGCGCGGCGGCGGCGCGCATCTTTGGGATCGGCAAGCAGCGGCCGGTAGATTTCAATCCGGTCGCCGCTGCGCACCAGCGCCTGCGCCGGTTTGGTCTTGCCATACACGCCCAGCTTGCAGTCTTGCAGGTTTAGCCCCGGCACGGCTTGCGGCAAGCCGCTGGCTTCGATCGCGCCCAGCAGCGTCGTGCCGGCGCTGACCGTGACCGTGCGCAGGAAAACCGAGTCCGGCCGGGCGAAACAGACTTCCACTTCAACCAGGGCGTCAGCCATACACCGCTTCTGCCCGTTTGGAAAAGGAATCGACGAAGCTGTTGGCAATCATGTTGAACACCGGTCCGATGATCTGGTCCAGCAAGCGGCTGGAAAATTCATAATGCAGGTCGAATTCCACCTTGCAAGCATCGGCGCGCAGCGGCTTGAAAGTCCAGGTGCCGTCGAGTTGCCGGAACGGCCCTTCCAGCAGGCGCATCTTCATGCCAGTCGGCCTGGTGTTGGTGTTTTCGGTGGTGAAACTCTGGCGCACGCCGTGGTAATTGATGGTCAGCGTTGCCACCAGCCTGTCGGCGCTGCGCTCCTTGACCTCAACACCGCCGCACCAGGGCAGGAATTTTGGATAGTCTTCAACCTTGTCGACCAGCTCAAACATTTGTTCTGCGCTGTATCCCACCAGAACCGATTTATGCACGACTGCCATTGCGAGTGGACCGTTTGTTAGAATGCGAAGCTTGCCATTCTAATCCACGGGTCCGTTCTTTATTCGATGAGCATTGTCGACAACAAAAAAGCCTTTCACGATTACTTCATCGAAGAACGCTTTGAAGCAGGCATGGTGCTTGAAGGTTGGGAGGTCAAGTCGATCCGCGCCGGCCGCGTGCAACTGAAGGAAGCCTATGTCATCGTGCGCAGCGGCGAAGTCTTCCTGTTCGGCGCCCACATCAGCGCCCTGCCCACTGCATCCACCCATGTCACACCGGATCCGGTGCGTACACGCAAGCTGCTGCTCAATGGCGACGAAATCAAGCGCCTGATCGGCAAGGTTGAGCGTGCCGGCTACACGATGGTGCCGCTCAACCTGCACTACACGCGCGGTCGGGTCAAATGCGAAATTGGCTTGGCCAAAGGCAAGAAACAACATGACAAGCGCAATACCGAACGCGAACGCGACGTGCAGCGCGAAGTGCAGGCTGCGATGAAGCAAAACCGCCGCTAGGGCGGCGGTTTGCAGGCCAGGCTGCGCACTTGCGCAGCGGGCAAAACTTGCTGCTTACGCGCCGCGGCCGGTTTGCCGCACCACTTGCAGGGCGGAGGCAATCAGGCTGCCCATGTCCGCCATATTGGCCGGCACGATCAGCGTGTTGCCCGTCTTGGCGATCTTGCCGAAGGCTTCCACATACTGCTCGGCCACTTTCAGGTTCACTGCATCTTCACCGCCCGGTTCGCGGATCGCGGCAGCGGTCTTGCGGATGGCTTCGGAAGTCGCTTCGGCAATCGACAAAATAGCCGCCGCCTCGCCCTGGGCGCGGTTGATCTCAGCCTGCTTCTCACCCTCCGAACGAGCGATGGCTGCTTCGCGCTCGCCGGTGGCGATATTGATCTGCTCTTGCTTGCGCCCTTCCGAAGCTGCAATCAGCGCCCGCTTCTCACGTTCGGCCGTAATCTGCGCCTGCATCGCATGCAGGATTTCCTTGGGCGGCGTCAGATCCTTGATCTCATAGCGCAAAACCTTCACGCCCCAGTTCGCGGCAGATTCATCGATGGCGTTGACGATGGTGGTATTGATGTGGTCGCGCTCTTCGAAAGTCTTGTCCAGCTCCATGCGGCCGATCACGGAGCGCAAGGTCGTCTGGGCCAACTGGGTGATCGCGGTGATGTAATTCGACGAACCATAGGAAGCGCGCATCGGGTCGGTAACCTGGAAGTACAGGATGCCGTCCACCTGCAGTTGCGTATTGTCGCGCGTGATGCAGACTTGCGGCGGCACGTCGAGCGGAATCTCTTTCAGCACATGCTTGTAGGCGACGCGATCGATGAAAGGAATCACGATATTCAGGCCCGGCGCCAGCGTCGAATGGTATTTACCCAGCCGTTCGACGACCCAGGCATGCTGCTGCGGCACGACATTGATTGTCTTCAGCACGAACACGACGGCCAGGATCAATATGACCAGCGACAGGGTTCCGAAACTCAGCATGGCATTTCCCTTTCAGTTTGATTGTGCGGCATCGGCGGCTACCAACAAGCGGCTGCCATGCACTTCGCGGATGATGTACAGGCCGGCCTGGGGCGCTTCACCTTTTTTCAATTCCACATCCCACATGGCGCCCCGGTAATTCACGCGTGCAGACCAGGTGGCGGCGCCGGCAGCAGTCCACTGCTCCACCCGCAGTGCCTGGCCAATGTCCAGGTTGACACTGGGGTCGGCCGCCGCGGCAATCGCAACGCCATGCTCGCGCCGGAAAAAACGCAGGCCCAGCACCGCAACGATGCCGACCACCGCCACACACAGCATCTGCAGCGGATTCGACAGCCCGGCCCAGGCTGCGACCGCGCCGGCTACCATGCCAATGGCCAGCATCAGCAGGTAGAAGGTGCCGCTGAAGATTTCCAGGATCAGCATCACGCCGGCCATCACCAGCCATACCATTGCATCGTTCACGTGTCTTGCCCTTGCATTTATAGCTGCGATTGCATCCCCGGCATGGCCGCCTGTGGCGGCGTGCCAGACTTATCGGATTATTAACGCTGCGCAAGCAAACAGCAAGGCTTGCTGCAACAAGCAAAAATCGGCCGCCAAAAACAAAACCCCCGCTTGCGAGGCAGGCGGGGGCGAAATTACGGTAAGGCCGTTTTTGTTGGTTATTGTCCAGCTTGGGATCAGGCTGGCAGGACCAGCGCTAAACCAACCCGCGTAGTGTATCCATTTGTTTCAGTGCGTCAAGTTTTTTAGCTGCTTAGAATTCCAATTCCATGCGGCGAGTCCACAACACAATGCAGCCGCCAACAAAAAGCCTCCGCGATTTTCATCGTGGAGGCTTTGTCTGTTGCGGCAAACCCGGCGGCGAACCCGCTTGCCGCCCTGCCCTTGGGGGCTACGCGGCGGAAGGCGACGGGCTGAACCTTACTTTTTGATCATCTTCGCCAAGCCCTGCCAGGTTTCCACCACTGAGTCTGGATTCAGCGACAGTGAACCGATGCCCTCGGCCATCAGCCATTCCGCAAAATCCGGGTTGTCCGACGGACCCTGCCCGCAAATGCCGACATACTTGTTTTGCGCCAGGCAAGCCTTGATGGCACGCGACAGCATCGCTTTCACCGCCGGGTCGCGCTCGTCAAAGTCAGCCGCCAGCAATTCCATGCCGGAGTCGCGGTCCAGGCCCAGCGTCAACTGCGTCAGGTCGTTGGAGCCGATCGAGAAACCGTCGAAGTATTCCAGGAATTCCTCGGCCAGGATGGCGTTGGAAGGCACCTCGCACATCATGATCAGGCGCAGGCCCTGTTCGCCCCGCTTCAAGCCGTTATCGGCCAGCAGCTTGATGACTTTCTCGGCCTGGCCCAGCGTACGCACGAAAGGCACCATGATCTCGACATTGTCCAGGCCCATGTCGTTGCGCACCCGCTTCAAGGCTTCGCATTCCATCTGGAAGCATTCGGCAAAGTCGGCCGCCAGGTAGCGCGCAGCGCCGCGGAAACCCAGCATCGGGTTTTCTTCATCCGGCTCGTAACGCGAGCCGCCGATCAGCTTTTTGTACTCGTTCGACTTGAAGTCGGACATGCGCACAATGACGGGCTTGGGCCAGAAAGCAGCCGCAATGGTGCCGATGCCTTCCGCCAGCTTGTCGACATAGAAGGCGCGCGGCGAAGCATGGCCACGGGCGACCGACTCGACTGCCTTCTTCAAATCGGCATCAATGTTCGGATACTCAAGGATGGCCCTCGGATGCACGCCGATATTGTTGTTGATGATGAATTCCAGCCGCGCCAGGCCGACGCCATGGTTCGGAATCGCCTGGAAATCGAAAGCCAGTTGCGGATTACCGATGTTCATCGTGATCTTCAACGGCAGTTCCGGCATTTCGCCGCGCGTCACTTCAGTAATCTCGGTTTCCAGCAAGCCGTCATAGATGCGGCCTTCGTCGCCCTCGGCGCAAGATACGGTGACCAGCGTGCCATCCTTTAGCAGTTCGGTTGCATTGCCGCAGCCAACGACAGCAGGAACGCCCAATTCACGCGCGATGATGGCCGCATGGCAGGTACGTCCACCGCGGTTGGTGACGATGGCAGCTGCGCGTTTCATCACCGGTTCCCAGTTGGGGTCGGTCATGTCGGCGACCAGCACGTCGCCCGGTTGCACGCGTTCCATTTCGCTCGGGTCGCGGATCACCCGCACCGGACCGGCGCCAATTTTCTGGCCGATTGCGCGGCCTGACACCAGCACCGAACCGGTGCTCTTGAGCTTGAAGCGCTGCTGGGAATCGCCCGCCTTTTGCTGCGACTTCACGGTTTCAGGACGCGCCTGCAGGATGTAAAGCTTGCCATCGCGACCGTCGCGGCCCCACTCGACGTCCATCGGACGGCCATAGTGTTTTTCGATGATGACAGCATATTTCGCAAGTTCGACCACTTCAGCGTCGGTCAGCGAGTAACGGTTGCGCTGCTCGATCGGCACATCCACCGTGCGCACCGACTTGCCAGCCTTGGTGTCGGCCGTGAATTCCATCTTGATCAGCTTGGAGCCGATATTGCGGCGGATGATGGGCAATTTGCCCTGCGCCAGCATCGGCTTGTGGACATAGAATTCGTCCGGATTGACCGCGCCCTGCACCACGGTTTCGCCCAGGCCATAGCTGGAGGTGATGAACACCACGTCCTGGAAGCCAGACTCAGTATCAATCGTAAACAGCACGCCAGCCGCGCCAAGATCAGAGCGCACCATGCGCTGCACGCCGGCCGACAGCGCGACTTCCGCATGCGTATAGCCCTTGTGCACGCGGTAAGAGATCGCGCGGTCGTTGTAAAGCGATGCGAAGACATGCTTGATCGCTTCCAGGATGTTATCGATGCCCACCACGTTCAGGAAGGTTTCCTGCTGGCCCGCAAACGAGGCGTCTGGCATGTCTTCGGCCGTGGCGGAAGAGCGCACGGCGAATGAGACTTCAGCTGTAGAGTCGGCTACAAGATTTTGATAGTACTCAGTAATTTCTTGCTGCAGGCGTGGCTGGAACGGGGTCTCGACGATCCATTGGCGGATTTCGGCGCCGGCCTGGGCCAGCGCGCGCACATCATCGATATTGAGCGACACCAGCCGCTCTTCGATGCGCTTGGCAAGGCTCTTGCCATCGCCATGCTCCAGGAAATCGCGGAAGGCCTGGGCCGTGGTTGCAAAGCCGCCCGGCACGCGCACACCTGCGCCTGCCAGTTGGCTGATCATTTCACCCAGCGATGCGTTTTTGCCTCCGACCGATTCGACATCGGTCATGCGAAGCTGGTCGAACGAGGCGACGTAAGTCGCTTCCTTCCCCGTGTTTGATGCATTGAACATAACTACCCCTGCTCTGATGATAAGAAACCTGCGCGTTCCCGCGGGCGTGCGCTGTCAAGGCAGTGGGCTGCTTCTTTTTGTAATTTTCAAGACGCGTCGGACCGCTCACGGGAGATATCCTGTCGTATATTCTGTCGCCTGCCGGGGGAAAGGCGTGCTCACTTTCCGCTCCCGGCGCCGGCGACATTTTACAGGCTGCAAAAAGTTTTGCCGGAAGTTTTGACAATCAAGCCGGATCCATCAACCAGCAAGAGGTGCTCATGTCAGTTTCGCATCAACCCGAACCCGGCCAGGCCGCACGTACGGTCTTTTTCGTTTCCGACGGCACGGGTATCACGGCCGAAACCTTCGGTCACTCCGTGTTGACCCAGTTCGAGTTGCGTTTCCGGCAGATTCGCCTGCCTTTCATAGATACACTGGAAAAGGCGCACGACGCAGTGCGAAAAATCAACGAGAGCTTCGAAGCGGATGGCCGCCGGCCGATCGTCTTTTCCACGCTTGTGAAAGCCGACCTGTCGTTGGTGGTGCGCCAGTCCAAGGGCATGCACATGGACTTGATCCAGACTTTCGTCGAACCGCTGGAGCAAGAGTTGGGCGTCAAGTCCAGCCACACCATCGGCCGCAGCCACAACATCGCCGACTCGGACGAATACAAGGGCCGCATCGAAGCCATCAATTTCTCGCTGGCGCATGACGACGGCCAATCGCACAAGAACCTGGCCGATGCAGATGTGATCCTGGTGGGCGTTTCCCGCTCCGGCAAAACGCCGACCAGCCTCTATCTCGCCATGCAATACGGCATCAAGGCGGCAAACTATCCGCTGATACCTGAGGATTTCGAACGCGGCAAGCTGCCTACCGGGCTGATTCCCCACAAGGACAAGATCTTTGGCTTGTCGATTTCGCCCGAGCGCCTGGCCGAAGTGCGCAACGAGCGTCGTCCTGGCAGCAAATACGCGGCGCCCGAAAACTGCCGTTATGAAGTCAATGAAGCGGAAAAGATGATGCGCCGCGAAGGCATACGCTGGATGTCGTCAACGGTAAAGTCGATTGAAGAGATCGCAGCCACGATCTTGCAGGAAATCAAACACGAGAACCATATCTACTGAAGCGCCGCCCAGGGGAGGAACCTTCATCCGCTGCTGTCGTCTTTCAGTTGACGGGAGCAAGCGGCATGGACATCGTATTGATCGAACTCATCCTCTGGGGCGCACTGATATTTTTCTTCTGGGCGCTGCGTGAGAACCTCGGCAATGTCGAGACCGAACTGGAGCAGGCGCAGACCCTGAAGGCGCGCGAATTCGCCCTGCGTGCGCTGCAACGGCGCTTTGTGCTTCCCGAACGCCTGAGCCAGCCAATCGGCCAGTATCGCGGCGTGCCGATCCACGAATTGATGGTGTTCGACGGTCGCCACTACCGTTTCGACCATGTCTGCCCGCCCGAAGACCATCCCCTGCTGCGTGAAGAACATTGCTATGTCGAGCCCGGGCTGGTGTATGTGCGCTGCGAACCCGTGGCCACGCATGCCGCGGCCTGAGGCCGCGCCGCACGCTGGCATGCCATGACGCGCTGACGTCCCGTCTGTGCGGCAGGCACGCTGGCTGCAGGCGTAAAAAAACCTGCTCGAAAGCAGGTTTCCCATTCACTTCATGAATCTGTCCGGAGCTACCCTTGCTATCTGCAAGGTGTTGTTCTTTTCTGGTGCTTGCGACCCGCGCTATCTGCGCGGTGTGCAGTCCCCTGAGCGGGCTAGTTCATGTGCCGGCGGGCATTGCTGTCCGCCTGGGCTGCGAATGACTGGTTGCCAGATCGTTGAAGCGCAGGCTTCAGATCGGCGTGATGTTGACAGCTTTTTCGCCCTTCGGGCCGGTTGCGCGTTCGAACGACACGCGCTGGTTTTCTGCCAGGCTCTTGAAGCCGGTCGACTGGATGTCGCCGAAGTGGGCAAACAGGTCGCCGCCGCCATTGTCGGGGGTGATGAAGCCGAAGCCCTTGGAGTCGTTAAACCATTTGACCGTGCCGGTAAGTGTGCTCATGTTGTTTCCTTTGTATGGGATGGCTTGCGCCGGGACGCACCTGGAACCAAGAGATGTAACCTAAGGGAGTCAAACGGGGATCGCTCTGGACGAGCAACACAGGAAAGAGACCAGCGAGGGGTACGACTTGATGCGAGTGCAGGACGCAATATACATGCATCCGGCCGAACTTCCTAAACATTTGTGGTGGCCCGGCGCAAAAAAGTGCGGGCGCCGAATCGACCTTGCGCATCAGCCAAGTTGCGCAAGGTCGGCCGTCACGTCCGCAGCAGGTATAACCGGTCAGGACAGGCAGGAACAACCCGGGTTCAGCACGCCATTGTTTGCGCCCGGCTGGCAATACAGCTTGGAAATGCGCGCGCCGCTGCGCAAGACTTCAAGCAAGTCTTCCGGGCTGCCGTAGCCAGTGCCGAAGGCGGTGCACTGCGCCACCGGGGTCGAGGTACGGGTGGCGGTGATGCATACCACCGGGTCGCCGGCTCCTGGTGCGGTGGAAGCAAACCCCATTTGCTGGCAGCGCGCCGTGCGTCCCGCGTCATTGCCTGCCGGCGGCGGATCATTGGCGAAGGTCCAGGTCCGGGCCGGCATAGCCACCGTTTCGCTTGCGCCGGCCGTGCCTGCAGGCTGGTTCCAGGCGCTGATGCGCAGCGTCAGCGGACCGTTCGGCACGGCAGTCGAATCAAAGGAAAGCGTGGCGGAGCGACCGTCAGCCGCGGCTGCGAAGCGGCCCAGCTGTGGCGCAAAGCCAGTGGCCGGCAGCAGTTCTGCATTGCGGATGTTTTCACCCTGTATGGTCAGGACCGTCGTGCCCGCCAAGCGGGTGCCTTCTGCCGGCGCGGTAACGGAATTGATCACCGGCGCAGGTGTAGACGGCGGCGTTGACGAGGGTGTGCCACCCGTTCCAGTCGTGCCTGGATCTGCAGTTCCTGAACTGGTGCTGCCCGTTGCTGTTGCGATGCCCGTGCCGGTCGTGCCGGCCCCGGTGCTTGAACCGGTTGCGGTTGTGCCGCTGGCACTACCGGCGCTGCTGCCGTCCCCGCCTCCTCCACATGCTGCCATTACGCTGCTGATTGCCAAAGCCAATAACACGCCATATGCCGATTTCATGAATCCCTCAATACTGTCCCCACCGGCCCCCTTCACTGTTGCTTCTTTATTATTTTGACCAGTGTGGGGCCGGAAGCGCGCGCAACGTTTGCGTTTTTTAAACAGCCGTCACCGAGGCGAGCACCTTGTGGCTCGCCAGTGACAGCAATGATGCAAACGGGAATGAAACAGATGCGGCGCAGATGCAGAAGTCAGCATGAACGGCAAGATAGCAGGGGGGAAAAGGCGCAGCGGCAAGGAGAACGCCGCCGCGCCGCACAGCATTACTTCTTCAGGCTCTCCCAGCCGAAGCGGACTGCCTCTTTCGCCTTTTCCCAGGCCGAGCCCTCATTGCCGCTTTCCCAGTTGCGGCGGGCTTCGGGCTCGACTTCGTTCCAGCTGTGATAGCCCTTGAGCGTGTCGTTATTGCGCAGATCCGCGCCGAATCGATAGGCAGGCGCAAAGTCTTCGTAGCGGCCTTCCAGCATGTGCGCGGATTTCTGCCAGTGCGTGCGGTAATCCGCATCCGAATCCAGCGTATAGATATCAGGTGCAGTGCTGTCACGCATGGCGGCATTGCTCATCGTGCCGCTGGTCTCATGATGCGTGAAGTGCGCCGTGTCGCGCGGCGGTTCAGCCATGACTTGGTCACGCACATTGCTGCGCACGTCGTTTGCGGCCATGCCGGTACTGGCGCCCGGCGTGCCCAGGCTGCCGGCCGGCGTGCCATCGGCGCCGATATTGCTGCCCATGTCGCTGTCGCCCATACGAGCCTGGCTTCCGGTTACGCCGGGCATCGCGCTTTCATGCAAGTCGGCGTTGTCGGCGGTGACGCTGCCCAGTGTTCCGCCGGAACCGGTTGCCACCGAAGTCTTGTCGCTGCCATAGCCGGCGCCCTCGCCCATGCCAGGTTGCTGCTGGCTGCTGCCGGCTCCCGACTGTGCATGGGCGCTTAACTGCGCATCTGCCGCGCTGCTGCCGGTCGTCATGCCGGAGCGGCTTGCGCTGTCCCCACCCAGGCTGCTGCTACCCATGCTGCTGCCGCCCATGCCGCTGGTACCTGTGCCGTTGCTAACTGTGCCGTTGCTGCCAATGCCAGTGGAACCCATGTTGGTGCTACCCATGTTGGCGCTGCCCATGTCGGCGCCGCCCATCCCCATGCTGCTGGCCGACGTGCCGCTGCCGCTGCCGGTGCCCATGCCACTGCCAGGCCCGCCGCTCATGGCTGCCATGTCGCTCATGCTGCCGGTACGCGGCATTCCTGCACCCTGGCTCGCCTGGCGTTGCAACTGATCCGCGCCGGATACGGACGTGTCGCCCGTCAGGGAATCGCTGCCGGCCAGCAGGCCACTGCCGCCGGCTCCCGTGGTGTCGCTGATGCCAGGCGCCATGTCGGCGCGAACCGCAGGTTGGTCGCCGCTGATGCCACCGCCTGACATGCCGCCGATATCACTTCCGCCGCCCGGCGAAGCGCCGCCGCGTATGCGTTGGAAGCTGCGCACCGCCGCGTTGCCGCGCTGACCGCTTCCTTCAGTAGACGACGCCTGGGCAGCATGCCGGCTGCGCTCGGCTTGTATTTCTTCCGGTGTCAAAGGCCCGCTGTGCGGCTCATACCGCGACCAGCCATGGGAACGCCAATGGGCAGCGCGTTCCTCTATATCCACGGGATGGAATTGGCCGAGGACATCGCGCGCATGGTTCATCTGGTCTTCGCCTTCGGCTTCGACGGTAACCAGGAAACTGCCGCGCCTCAAGGCTTCGGAATAAGAGTGCGCGTGCTCATGGTCTGAATCCACGCCGAACAAGGAGCGGAAGAAATTCCCAATGCTCCAACCCTCCGAACTGGCGTACCGATGACGGTCATCCAGCGCGGTCTGGCGCGCTTCATGCGATTCCTCCGTGGGCGTCACTTGTACCGCCCAGGTGCGAAACCCTGCCGCAATCAACGCATCTGCCGCGTCCCGGGCATGGGTATAGTCGTCAAAGACGCCGATGACTGCATTTTCCATCTTCACTCTCCTCATCGATACAACGGCCGGGCGCCGTGTTCTTCCCGCCGCCCCTATTGATAAAGGACATGTGAAAACGCGACGTAGTTCGCTTAGCCGACAACCGGTTTGCCGACTCCATCAATCTTGGTGAAAAAGCTTGCTGTAAAGCGGCTCCCTTGAGCCAGGCGCGAGCCCCAAGCTTGCGCGGCGACCCGGTTTTTCGGAGGGCGGACAGAATGCCCGCAACAGCCTGGCGCATACCTGCACTGCGTCATTTCGAGCACGCAAGTTACTGTGTTAGTCTTTTGCAAAAATAGCGCAGGCATTCCGTTTTTCGCCCACGCACAGGTTTTCAAAACGAGGCTTCAGGAGACACAGCATGCAACGCAGAAGTTTTGTATTGGCCGCAGCCGCCGGCGCCGCCACGCTGGCCGCACCCTGGGTGCACGCGCAACAGCAAACCTTGCGCATCATCGTCGGTTTTCCGCCGGGTGGCGGCACCGATGCACTGGCCCGGGTCATCGGCCAGAAACTGACGGAAATGTGGAAAACCGCGGTCGTCATTGAAAACAAGGCTGGCGCGGCTGGCGTCATCGCAGCCGACTACGTATCCAAGCAGCCTCCCGATGGCAATACCCTGCTGATGGCCCATATCAACAGCCACGGCATCTCGCCCGGTCTGCAGCCGAACATGCCGTATAACGCCGAGCGCGACTTCACGCCCATCGCCCTGGTCGGCGTCACGCCCAACCTGTTGATCTGCAACGATGCGCAGGCCAAATCGGTCAAGGGCATCGTCGAGGCTTGCAAGCGCAACCCCGGCAAGATCTCCTTCGGTTCGGCTGGCATCGGGTCAAGCCAGCACCTGACCTGCGAACTGTTCAAGCTGCGCGCCGGCGTCGATGCGCTGCATGTGCCCTACAAGGGATCGGGCCCGATGCTGGTGGACTTGATCGCCGGGCAGATCAACTACAGCTTCGACACCATGACCGCGGCCACGCCGCACGTGAAAGGCGGCAAGGTGATCGCACTGGCGCAAACCCGCACCAAGCGCTCCAAGGCTTACCCGAACGTGCCGACCATGGAAGAACAGGGCTTCCCCGGTTTCGAAGCCACGACATGGTACGGCCTGGTCGGCCCCGGCAAGCTGCCTGCCGCCACCGTGAAGCGCATCAACGACGACGTCAACCGCATCATGGCGATGCCGGACGTGATGGCGAAAATGGAGCAGTATGGCGCAGAGGATGGCGGCGGCTCGGCCGAAAAGTTTGGCGAATTCATGCACAACGAGCGCATCAAGTGGGCCAAGGTGGTCAAGGAAGCCAAGGTCACGCCGGAAGGCTGACCTGCGGCAACGCCGTACAAGGTCGCAGCAGGCAGGCGGGCATCCGGCGCCGCCTGCAGCCTTGCCAGGCCGGCTGACAAACGTCGGACCTGGCCTCCCCTTTCCCGATTGCCGCTCCCTTGCGTCCCGCTTCTTTCCTGACACGGGCAACCCCATCCCCTCCCACCGGCGGCCTGCCGGAATGACTGCGGCAGCAAGAACCTGTTGCAGCCCCGCTTGTCCACCACTGTAGGCCCCTTCGACTTCTGGTTTCTTGCGGCCGAGCCATCGTCACTCGTTTTGCGTGCCCCCATGCCCAGGCCAGCTTTATTCAAGTCACTCTATTTCCAGGTGATCGTTGCGATTGTGCTGGGCGTGGCGCTGGGCTACCTGCGGCCCAGCCTGGGCGCAGACATGAAACCGCTGGGCGACGCTTTCATCAAGCTGATAAAGATGATGATCGCGCCCATCATCTTCTGCACCGTGGTGGTCGGCATTGCGGGCATGGAGGACATGAAAAAGGTCGGCAAGACCGGCGGCCTGGCCCTGCTCTATTTCGAAGTCGTCAGCAGCTTCGCGCTGATCGTAGGACTGGTGCTGGTCAATCTTGTCCAGCCAGGCCGCGGCATGCATGTGGATCCCAGCACGCTCGATGCGCGGACCGTATCGGCCTATGTCGGCCCGGGCAAGATGCAAGGCACGACCGATTTCCTGCTCAACGTGATCCCTTCCAGCGTGGTGGATGCCTTTGCCAAGGGCGACATATTGCAGGTGCTGCTGTTTTCGGTGCTGTTTGGCTTCGCGCTGCATCGCTTCGGCGGACGGGGCACGCTGGTGTTCGATTTCGTCGAAAAGCTTTCGCATGTGCTGTTTGCCATCGTCGGCTTCATCATGAAGCTGGCGCCGATCGGCGCCTTCGGTGCAATGGCCTTCACCATCGGCAAATATGGCCTCGGCAGCCTGGTTTCCCTGGGCAAGCTGATGGGCACTTTTTATGCAACCTGCCTGATCTTCATCTTTGTCGTGTTGGGCATCATCGCGCGCTTGCACGGCTTTTCGGTGTGGAAGTTCATCAAGTACATCAAGGAAGAATTGTTCATCGTGCTGGGCACCTCGAGTTCCGAATCGGTGCTGCCGCGCATGCTGGCAAAGATGGAAAACCTGGGCGTCAAAAAATCCGTGGTCGGGCTAGTGATCCCGACCGGCTATTCCTTCAACCTGGATGGCACCTCGATCTACCTGACCATGGCAGCCGTATTCATTGCACAGGCGACGGACACGCCGCTGAGCCTGGGGCAGCAAGTGACGCTGCTGGCGGTCTTGCTGCTGACTTCCAAGGGTGCGGCCGGCGTCACGGGCAGCGGCTTCATCGTGCTGGCAGCGACGCTGTCAGCAGTGGGCAATGTGCCAGTGACCGGCCTGGCGCTGATCCTGGGCATCGACCGCTTTATGTCTGAGGCGCGCGCGCTGACCAATCTGGTGGGCAACGGCGTGGCAACCGTGGTGGTGGCGAAATGGAGCGGCGACCTTGACACTGCGCGCCTGCGCCAGCACCTCGACCAGGAAACCCCGGCCGAAGCCGACACGCCAGAAGAGTTGCTGGGCGACGCCCGGATGCCGGCCACGCCGCCTGGCGAAGTGCGCTAACGCTGCACGCGGATAGCGCTACCCTGCTTGACCCACGCCCTTTTCGCCCTTTTCTCACCCAGACCTGTCCACTTCGCAAGCCCGCGCTGGCGGCGGTCGAACGCGTCCCCGCAAATGCGGTCGGAACAGGGAATGAACGACACGAGAAACCCATGCTCAACGGAAAATTGAAAGAAGATGGAAGGGTCGACCTCGAAGTCGGCACCGAAACGCTCAACCTGTCCGCTACCGAGCTCGATCACCTGATGCAGGTCCTGTCTGACTTGCGCGCCAAAATGCCGGAGCCGGTGCCCGACAAGCAGCAACAAATCGCATCGGTTTCCTACAACCCGCTTTACCACGTCCGCCTGGACAAGGAAACCAAGGCCTGCCTGTTGTCCCTGCGCCATCCTGGCCTGGGCTGGATCAATTTCGAATTGCCCACGCAAGAGGTGCTCAACATGCGCACCATGTGGAACCACATCGTCGAGCGCATGGAACTTGAACCGCCGGCCGGCTATTACGACGGGCCGGAACGGCGCCGCTCCCAACCGCATTGAAGCGGCCGCGGTTCAGAACAAGTCGAGCTGGGATTTTGCAGTTGCCCGACCCCGGCGTTCAAGCGCCTGCGGTGGCTTGAACTGGCCCAGGTCCAGCCCGGCAAAATTGCGCGCACGATTGGCAATGCCCAGGCGGGCAGCAGCTTTTTCAAAGCGCTGGCGTATCAAGTCTGCCCACAAGCCTTCGCCATGCATGCGATGGGCGAAGTCGGCGTCGTATTCCTTGCCGCCGCGCATGTCGCGCACCCGGTTCATCACGCGCTGGGCACGGTCAGGGAAATGTGCCTGCAGCCATTCATGGAACAGCGGACTGACTTCCCACGGCAGGCGCAGCACGATATAGCTTGCGCTGTGCGCGCCGGCGTCCACGGCTGCCGCCATCACGCGTTCCAGGTCCGGCTCGGTAATGAAAGGAATCACTGGCGCAATGCTGACCCCGACCGGTATGCCCGCGTCAGCCAGGGCCCGGATTGTGCGCAAGCGTCTTTCCGGACTGGCGGCGCGCGGCTCAAGTACGCGCGCAATTGCGGGATCGAGCGTGGTGATGGTGACCGCTGCCACCGCCTGGCGCCGCGCAGCCATCTCGGAAAGCAGATCGAGGTCGCGCTCGATCAATGAAGATTTGGTGATCATGGCGAACGGGTGGCGCGTTTCATGCAGCACTTGCAGCACTTGGCGCGTGATGCCCAGCTTGCGCTCGACGGGCTGGTAAGCGTCCGTATTGACGCCGATGGCAATCGGTTCGGCCACGTAAGAAGGTTTGGCCAGGGCTTGCCGCAGCAAGTCGGCGGCGTTGGCTTTCGCATACAGCTTGCTTTCGAAATCCAGCCCGGGCGACAGCCCCAGGTAGCTGTGCGAGGGGCGCGCGAAACAGTAGACGCAACCATGCTCGCAGCCGCGGTAGGGATTGAGCGACACGTTGAAGGGCACGTCAGGGGAGGCATTACGGGTCAGGATCGATTTGGCCTGTTCCATTACGACCGTGGTTTTCAGCCGCGGCGCTTGCTCCGCTTGATCGTCGTTCGGCCCCGTTGGCGACCAGCCATCGTCGAAAGCTTCACGCGCATCGACTTCAAAGCGGCCTTGCATGTTGGACACGGCGCCGCGGCCTTTCAGGAAGGCTACGGGTTTTTGGTCTGGTTCGGGCATACACCGCTCACTGAATACTGTACAGGCATACAGTATAACGAGAGTCGACTTGTTCGGGAACCGTTGGTTGACTGAAGCAGAAAACTTGCAGCCAAGGCAGGCAAACGCTCTTACATGCCCAGTTGGGCCAGCAGCGTGCGCCACGCATCGGTGGTGGCGGCAGGATCCGCGGCCGCTGGCTCGCGCCGCCGCTCGGCGTGGCGTTCGATCGCGAACGAATCCACGCGACCGTTATTGTCTTGCACCACGATGCGTTGCCCGCCCTCCTTCTGCGCCAGGGCCAAGCTGCGGATCTGGGCGAACGGGATTTTACGGCCCACCCGGAACAAGCCGGAAGACAAGTCGAATTGCCCCCACAACAGCGCCTGGTCCATCAAAACCAGTTGCCCTTCACGCCGCACCGCGCCAGTCGGCGTCGAGAATCCGGCGCTATCCGGATACCAGGCGCAATTCTCGAAGGAGCGGGCCGCCCCCACGCGCACATCCTGCGCGACTTCCGAGATGGCGACCGCAGGCGCGAGCGGCGGCTTGCTGCTGCAGGCGCACAGCAATACCAGGCAAAGCGGAAGTGACCAACGCAGCTTCATGACGGGATCCGTTGCGAAGCGACCACGGCACCGCGCCGCGCCTGGCCCCGCGCTTATCCCCCATCATGCTATTCCTTTGCGATGCCCGCCTTGCGAATGATCTCGCCCCATTTGTTTGCCTCGCTGGCCTGGAACTGCGCCAGCTCCGCTGGCGAGGTCAGGAACAGGTCGGTGCCCGAAGCAGCGTAGAAACTGGCGGCTTGCGGGGAACGGGCGGCAGCCGCCAGCAAGTCGTTGAGCCGTTTCACGACTGGCGCAGGCGTCCTGGCCGGCACCCAGGCGGCGAACCAGTATCCGATGTCGTAACCCTTGACGCCGGCCTCGTCGATGGTGGGCAAGTCCGGCAACAGCGACGAGCGGGTCCGTGTCGAATAACCGAGCGCACGCAGCTTGCCGCTCTTGATGTGCGGTATGCCGGTGGCGGTGTCGGTGATCATCAACTGGATTTGGCCGCCGAGCAGGTCGGTCACGGCGAATGTATTGCTCTTGTAGGGCACATGCAGCAATTCAATGCCCGCCATTTGCTGGAACAGTTCGCCCGCAACGCGGCTTGATGAGCTGCCGCTGCCGAAACTGAGCTTGCCCGGATTGCTTTTCGCATGCGCGACCAGCTCGGCTACGGTCTTGAATGGCGCGCTGCTGCTGATCACCAGCACTTGCCCGCCTTTGCCAAGCCCCGTGACAGGCGCGAAATCCTTCACCGGGTCATAGGGCAGTTTGCGGAACAGGTGCTGCGCCGCTGCATGCGTGGTGTTGGTCGAAATGAAGACTGTGTAGCCATCGGCTGGCGCGCGCGCCGCAGCTTCAGCGCCAATGAAGGCATTCGCGCCCGGCTTGTTGTCGATCACCACCTGTTGTCCGGTATTGATGGACATGGCCTGGCCCAGCACGCGCGCCAACTGGTCGGTCGCGGTGCCGGCGGCAAAGGGCACAATGAAATGGATTGGCTTTTCAGGATAGTCGGCGCGAGCCAGGACCGGCCATGCCAGCACGGCAGTCAACAGCAGAAAGCAAAAATGGCGCACGGCGATCAAGACAGTCTCCTTTTATCCCCCGGGGCGGGACTGGTGCCGCGCGATATTCGCGAGGGGCAAACCCGTCGGCCCAAGCTTCGATATTGTCAGCCGGGACAGTTTATACGAGAGCTTGCGAACGGTTATGCTTGAGCCTTCCTCTTTCGAACCAGAAGCTGCAATGACCGCGAACACCGACAACAAGCGGAACAAGCCAGTGTCCTGCGGGACGCTGGTCGTCAATGCGCGCCGCGAACTGCTGCTTGGCCATGCAACCCATACCAGCCACTGGGACATTCCCAAAGGTTTGCAAGACGAAGGCGAGACTGCGCTGGAGGCGGCCAGGCGCGAATTGATGGAGGAAATGGGCCTGGCCTTCGACGATTCCCTGTTCGAGGACCTGGGCCTGTTTGAATACCGGCGCGACAAGATGCTGCACCTTTTTCGCTTGCGCGCGCCGGATGGTTTCGACAACCTCGACGGGCTGCGCTGCACCAGTCATTTTCCGCACCACCGCACCGGCGAACCGGTGCCGGAGATGGATCGCTATTGCTGGGCCAGTCGCGATCAAGTCAGCCGTTTATGCGCGCCGCGCATGGCGGCACAACTGCTGGCCCTGGACTGGTAGCGCTGGCCACGCCGTTGCGGCATGCCGCCTGCCCGGCGTGCCGCCTGCCCGGCTCAGTTTGCGGCTACTTGCAAGCCCTCGTTGGCAGCGCGCTTGGCAGTTTGCATGCTGTCGTTGGCCGCCCGCTTCGCCTCCTGCCCGGCTTGCGCCGGCTGGCCACGGGATGAATCCTGGTATTGGCGGATGCGCCTGGAAAACGCCGTGATGAATGCTGAATATCCATTACAGCCAGGCCGGAATCCAGCTTGTTCTGCCTTGGCTACACCGATTTCCAGGCTGTCGCCTGGTTCGTATGCGCCCTCTCCCTTGCCCCACGCGAACTCGTCGCGATTTGCAAAACGCACTTGCATGTTTCGTCCTTGCTCCACTGCCTGGTTTCCGGTTTGCCGTGGAGAATTGTCCAGCGGCAATGTGACTATACGGTCGCGCAGGCGCGGGGATCAAGGAGTCGAAAGTAACGAGTTGAAAAATTTCGGTGCGATACAACACAGTTGCCGCGCTGGCACCCAAAGCAACCGAATCAGGTGACTGCTTGTCTGCGCGGCGCGGTGAACTGTCAGTGCAAACCGCGATATTTTGCGAGGTCTACCGGCGCGCCGGGCAAGTCGCCCCCGGCTTCGAGCGCACGCACATATTCGAGCAGCTTGGGGTCGGCAATGAAGCTGGCAGCGGAGGTTGCTGCCAACAGTGCCTCGGGCGACTGCGAGCGGGCAATGGCGAAACCCTGCACATAGTCCACACCGGTTTCAGCCAGCGTGCGAACGGTGGCGAAATCCTCCGCCCATTCGGCGATGGTCTTCATGCCAAGGTTCTTGGCCAGCGCCACGATCGCTTCGACGATCGCCACATTGGCGGGATGGCGGTTCATGTTGACGACAAAGCTGCCGTCGATTTTCAGCACATCGGCCGGCAAGTCTTTCAGGTAGGAGAAAGAGGTATAGCCGGCGCCAAAGTCGTCGAGCGCGACCCGCGCGCCCTGGTCGCGCACCTTGTCGATGAAGCGGCGTGTGTTCTGCAGGTCTCGCAGGGCCACGCTCTCGGTGATTTCAATGCACAGGCGTGAAGCCACGGCCGCATGCCGCTGCAGCATCGCTGCCGCATCCTGGGCGAAGCGTTCGTCATTGAGCGAGGCGCCGGACAGGTTCATGCAGACAAACTGGGTGCTGGGCAAGCGGCTGCGGTTTTCAGTCAGCCAGTCGAGCAGGGTTTGCATGACCCAGCGGTCGACCACGCCGGTGCGACCGCTGTGCTCGGCGGCGCTGATCACGCGTGTGGCAGGAATCACGCTGCCGTCGGTATCACGCATGCGCAGCAAGACTTCGAAATTGAGCGAACTCAGCGGCGCAGTCAGCGACATGATGGGCTGCATTTCCAGGAACAAGCCTTCCGGCGCCATGCCGGTCGACAGCCGCTCTACCAGGCGCCGCTCAGCCTGGCGGTCATGCATGGCCGAGGCATTCTTTTCCAGTACCAGCAAGCCTTCATGGTTGCCAGACTTCGCTTCGCGGCAGGCGCGGTCCGCAGTCGACAGCGCGTCGCGAATCTGTGCATCGGGCCCCAGTTCCAGCAAGCCGATCGATCCACGCACCTGGAACGCCTTTTCACCGATGCGGTAGGGTTCGCTGCCCAGGCGCTCGACAATGCCGCGGCAAATCCAGGATGCCAGCGATATCGAGGTATCGGGCAGCACAATGACGAATTCATCGCCACCCACGCGGCCGATCTGGTGGTTACCGCTCAACATGCCGGCCACGCGTGTGGTCACCTGGCGCAGTACTTCGTCGCCCGCCGCATGGCCGTACAAATCGTTAATCAGTTTGAATCGGTCCAGGTCAAGATAGGCCAGCGCCAGCGGATTGCGATCGGAACAGTTTTCAATTGCTTGCTGCAGCGCTTTTTCAATGCCATGCCGGTTCAATACCTTGGTCAGCGGATCGTTGCTGGCCATGAATTCCAGCTCGGCGTGGGCACGCGCCTGTTGCGTCACATCCTGCAGCGAACCTTCAATCTTGCCGCGCGCCATCGTCGCCTTGACGTGGAAGCGCCGCAGCTGTCCTTCTGGTGCGCCGGGTGCCGCCGGACCGTCGAAGTCGAGCTCGCCGTCACGCTTCTGGCGCACCAGGTCGTGCAGGGCGATCCAGGCAGCCGGCCCGAAAAAGTCGCGCCAGCTTTTGCCCGGTGCGGCGGCCGACCCCAGCATGTCGGTAATTGCCGGGTTCACCGAAAGATAGGTGCCGTTGTTATCAAGGGTGAACAGGCCGATTGGAATCGCTTCATAGGTATGGGCCAGCTCTTCCTGCATTTCCTGGCGCCGCTGCTGCTCCTGCCGCACCTGTTCGGCGATAGCCAGCGCCGCCAACAGGCTCGACGCGAGCGCGGCAGTCACGCTGTTGAGCGCACCGAGCAAGGCCTTCACGCCCAGCGCGGCAGACAACACTTCATACAGGCTGGCAAAAAGCGCGACAAAAATGGAAGCGCTATACCACCATGCCACCGGCGAGCGCCGCAGCATCAGGATGCGCACCAGGAAAAACACCAGGAAGCAACTGCTGACCGCGGTCGACACCCAGATCAGCGGCAGGAAGTCGCGATACGACAACATCACAGACAAGGCCACCAGCGGCACGCAAGTCAACTGCGCAAAGCGCAATAGCGGTCGGAAACCCACATGCTCCAGGTCGTCGCGGAACAGGTTGGAAAACAGCGTGACCGTCAACACGTAATACAGCGACACCGTCAACAGCCGCATCTGGCCCAGCCATTCGACCGGCACGGCGCGACCGAGCCATTGCGTATCCCAGCCTGCGGACAGCGAACCCATGCGCAGGTTGATGATCAGCCAAGCCGCAAACAGCACATAGGTGCCCTTGCGCAACACGGCTGCCGAAACCAGCACGAAAGCGGCCAGCAGCAGGATGCCGCCGTCGAGCAAGCCGGCGTTGCGGTGGAATTCCTGGGACGAGGCGACGAAATCGGAAAGCGTCCATTGCTGGACGCTCTGGCGGGCGGGCCCGACGAAACGGGCGCGGCACAGGTAGTTGTTGGCGCCGCCATCGGCATGCAGCGCGAAACCAGCCTTGGCGCGAGCCATGCCGCCGGTAGTGCGAGCCTGGTCGGCCTCGCCCAGCTTGACCAGGGTGTCGGCGTCCCAGCAAGCGATCGACACTGCATGGCGCGAGGTAAATTCGAATACCGCAGGGCCAAAGCCGCCATTGCGGCTGAATCCAAACCAGAATGGATCTTCGGATAACTTCGAGTCAAAGTCGCGTGCCGGGCGCTGGCCATACAAGCCCGCGAGCGCCTGCGTTGGCGTGAGGTGCGCGCCGCTGGTCACTCGCACCTGTAGCGGCTGTGCCCCCGTGGAACCGTAAAACGCGTCCCAGCCCACCAGTGCCCACAGCGACAGCAGGCCGATCAGGATCGGGAGCAGCCAGGTTGACACCCAAAACAAAAGGCGTTCATGCCGATCAGTCGCTAAATGACTGAGCGCATGCAAGCGTTGAAGAATTCGGTTTCGCATTGGAAGCATCTGCCGTTTTCTCCGGCTTAAAGATTCGGTTCTGAAGGTTAACTCAAAACCGTTTTATTACCGCGAAAGCGTTGGGACGACGGTATTATTATGGTCGCTTATCGCCCGAACCGATTCTCCCATAGAAGCTTGCTTCTCGCGTGGAAGCCGGCTCACTGAAGCGCGTACTGGGCAGTTTCAGAAACGTGTTCAGCAAACGGGTTAATCGCATGTATCGGCTTGACGGCTTTAACCGAACGCGGCTCGACGTTCATTGTGGGCTCGTTTCCAGCAACACTGACGTCAATATCAGGATGTTGCGTCATGAACACAAAATCGAAGAGCGAATGACCTGCTTCCTGCCAACGCTGGCGCGCAGTGCCGACTTCAAATGACAGGATGCGATGCGGCATATTGCCCGCGTGAGCCAAGGGGATATAGCCCATTTCCGGATAAACATCCGAGAACAGCAGGCGATCATACATACGATCGATTGGCGAACGACCCGCAATAACCATCCATTCCACACCCTGTTGTTGGCAGTAAAGGAAAAAGGCTTTGAACAAGGCGGTTTTTACCATGCGGCCGACGCGGTCTGCAGTAATACCAAGACGCGTTGCTTCTGCGAGCGAACGTTCGGCCAGTTCGAGCGGCAGCGATACGGATTTTTCCAGGGTCAGTGGGCGGTAGGCATTGGTCTGGATGCGCATGGTTCCCAACGGTGTGCCGTCCAAACGGGACTCAGCCAGCAGGACCACGACACCCTTCTCATGGTCCATCTGCTCCGGGTCGGCCAGGGTCTCGGCCAAGCCTGGCACGTGCCGCATGTAGGCCGAGTGGCGAATATGCACTGCTTTGTAAAGTTCGGAGTCGGTCCGCACAACCCGCACCGTGAACGGCAACCGCTCGACCGGCAGCGCCTCGGAAGCTTGGGACACTGTGGCGGGAGAACCCGATTGTGAAGCGTAGGTGGAAGCGGCGGCGAAAGCGGCGGAAGGTTGGGCGAAGTTTGGCATGTTGGCTCCTGTGGAAGGTAAGGGGCGGCAGAACGCCTCCCGACGTAGAGATTATTGCTCCACGGCCACAGGATTTACCAAAAAGAAATTTTGATCAACAGCAAAAAGTGTGCGTTTAACGAACGGTGGTGCGGACTCCTTGCCTAATTTTCTGTTCTCGGGCGAACTTTAGCCTCCACTTGAAAAATTATCCAGTGGAAAAATGTTCTGCCCTTGAAGCGGTGTAATTCTAAGTGCTCCGGCCCCTTTTACCCTTATTTCCCTTTCACTTTGTAAAGCGGCTCAAGAACGCCAAGGTCCAGGCGCGCCCGGCCCGGTTCCACCGCCGCCAGCGGTGCCACTTCACGCATGCTGGCCAGCGAGCGTCGTGTCAATTGCTGATATCCACGGGTGCCATCTGCTTTCCAGGCCAATTCCTCATCCGTGACTTGGCGCAGGATGCGCGCCGGCGTGCCAACCACCAGGCTGCGTGCCGGCACCACCATGCCAGCTTTGACGAAGGCCATGGCCGCGACGATGCAATCCTCGCCAATGATTGCGCCATCCATCACGACCGAATTCATGCCGACCAAACTATTGCGGCCGACCTGGCAGCCATGCAGCACGGCGCCGTGGCCGATATGGCCCTCCATGCCGACGATGGTGTCGGTGCCGGGAAAACCGTGCAGCACGCAGGTGTCCTGGACATTCGCGCCCTCTTCAATCACGAGGCGGCCGAAATCACCGCGCAGGCTTGCCGCGGGACCGATATAGCAATGCGGCCCGACAATCACGTCGCCAATCAGGATGGCCGACGGATGCACATAGGCGGTTGGGTCAACCACGGGGGTAATGCCATCGATGGAATAAACCTTGAGCATGCAGTCTCCTTTTGCTTGGCTGGCATGATGAAGTGTAACCCCGGGCGCTCGGGCTGGCAGGGTCAGGGCAAGCTGCCGGCATCAGGCTTACAATGAGGCCGCTCGCGCCGGGCCTTCACTAGAACAGCTTGCATGCGCAGCACAGTCACCGCATTTCGCTCGGCCCAAACCGGCCAACGGTCAACAACAACGCATACAGGAGAATTCATGAACGCGCACTGGATCGACATCGACACTGCCAACGGCAACAATTTCAAAGGCTATCTTTCGCTGCCGCCAACCGGCCGCGGCCCCGGCTTGTTGCTGATCCAGGAAATCTGGGGCGTCAACAGCCATATCCGCGCAGTGGCTGACCAATATGCGCAGGACGGTTATGTGGTGCTGGCGCCGGACGTGTTCTGGCGCATGAAGCCGGGTGTCGACCTCGACTATGACGAAGCCGGGAGCAAGCAGGCATTCCAGTACATGAATGACCTCGACTTTCCGAAAGCGGTGGAAGACATGGTGCGCGCAGTGCAAGTGTTGCGCGGCCTGCCGGAACAGGAAGGCGGCGTTGCGTCGCTGGGCTTTTGCATGGGCGGCTTGTTGTCTTACCAGTGCGCCGCGCATGCCGGCGTCGATGCCGCGGTGTGCTACTACGGCGGCGGCATCCACACCAAACTGGATGTGGCCGAGCGCATCAAATGCCCGATCCTGTTCCACTTCGCCGAAAAAGATAACTACATTCCGGCCGATGCGGTGGCTGCAGTCAAGGCGGCATTCAAGGACCGCAAGAATGCAATGATCGAAACCTATCCCGAGGTGGACCATGGCTTCAACTGCTGGGGCCGCAAGGCTTACAACCAGAAAGCGGCCGCTGTGGCGCACGGCTTGTCGCTTTCCTTCCTGGGCAAGGTGATTTAAACGATGGCATCACGACTTTTCGCACCGCTGCAGCTCGGGCCGGTATCGCTGGCAAACCGGATCCTGGTGGCGCCGATGTGCCAGTACTCGGCTGAAGACGGCAACGCCACGCACTGGCACACAGTGCACCTGGGGAGCCTGGCCATTTCTGGCGCCGGCCTGCTGTGCCTGGAGGCGACCGGCGTGTCGGCCGAGGGTCGCATCACCTATGGCTGCCTGGGCCTGTACAGTGACGCCAATGAAGCGGCCCTGGCAGGCGTGCTGGCACACTTGCGCGCCGTGGCCCCGGTTCCACTGGCGATCCAGTTGTCGCATGCCGGGCGCAAAGCCTCCAGCCGTGCACCTTGGGATGGTGGCAGCCTGATACCGGCCGAACAGGGTGGCTGGACGCCGCTTGCGCCCTCTGCCCTGCCGCTGCGCACCGACGAAGCCGCGCCGCGCGCCATGACAGCCAGCGACATCGACCAGGTCGTCGAGGATTTCGCCAAAGCTGCCGTGCGCGCGCGCCGGCTTGGCCTCGATGCGATCGAATTGCACATGGCGCATGGTTACCTGATGCACCAGTTCCTGTCGCCGATTGCCAACCGGCGCGAAGATGAATACGGCGGGTCGCTGGAAAACCGCATGCGCCTGCCGCTGCGCGTGTTCGACGCCGTGCGCGAAGCTTGCGGCAGCGGCATGGCGCTGGGCATCCGGCTCTCGGCCACTGACTGGGTTGATGGCGGATGGGATCCACAACAAAGCGTGGTGCTGTGCCGCGAACTGGATCGCCGCGGCTGTGACTTTTTCCACATTTCCTCGGGCGGACTATCGCCGGCGCAGAAGATCACAGTCGGACCTGGTTACCAGGTGCACCTGGCTGAAACCATCAAGCAGGAAGTGAAAGCGCCCGTGATTGCGGTGGGCATGATTACTGAACCGGCCCAGGCTGAATCCATCATCGCCAACGGACAGGCCGATGCGATAGCGATGGCGCGCGGCATGCTGGCCAATCCGCGCTGGCCGTGGCAAGCCGCGCTGGCGCTCGATGGAAAGGTAAACGCGCCCAAGCAGTATTGGCGTTCGCTGCCCGCAGGCGCATCACGTGTGTTCGGCAATATCGATACCGGCCAGCGTTGATGGCGCGAGGTGGGCTCGGAAGTGGGCTCAGAAGTGGGCTTAGAAGTGGGCGGCCTCGGAAGCAGGCCCCAAAGCAGGCTGGACGCAAGCTTGTGAAGCGGCGGCTGGTTTCTAGCGGTCCGCCTGCAAACGCCCGCTCACGCTGAGCTTGCCCTGGCTGTCGGCGCGGGCAACGACCATTTCCCCTGCTGCCGTGGAAATGCCGGTCAGGCGGCGGATATTGACGTTGTGCGTGACCAGCACCAGGTTGCCGCCGCCCGGACGCTGGCGCAAGGCCTGGCGCAGCGCGCGCAGCTTTTCTTCATCACCGCCTTCCGGGTCGTTGAACAGGGAATCGAGCATGGACTTGGACTCGACCCGGCCGAATGCCAGCCGGGCCGTGTCCAGGCAGCGACACCAGCGGCTGGACCAGACAGCGCCAATGCGAATTCCGCGCTCACGCAATGCGGCGCCAATCTTTTGCGCCGATTCACGCCCGGCAGCCGACAGGTTGCGCTGGGTGCTGCAATCATCCTTGCGAAACCCGGGTGGATCGCCGACGCCTTCTTCCGTAGCGGCATGCCGCATCAGGATGACCGCGTCGCCTGCGGCCAGCGCAGCCCAGGCCGCCTCTTCCGTGCCGGCCGCGGCAGCCGGCAACGAACACAGGGCGGCGGCCAACAAGGCCGCCCCGGCGACTGCCCGTGCCACACCCCGCATCGCCAGCACTGGTCGCATCATGCTCAACTGGTTTTGGTCAGCCCCAGGGTTTCGATCGTTTCCTTCTCTTGCTCGAAGGTTTCGCGCGCGAATTTCGTATAACCCTCGCTGTCGAGATAGATGACCGGCTGGTCGAATTTTTCCAGCGTCGCAATCACTGCCGGATCTTCCAGCGTCTTGCGGAAAGCATCGTTGAGCCGCTTCACCAATGCCGGCTCCATGCCTTTCGGGCCGGCAACGCCAAACGGCGAATCCGACACGGTCGCATAACCCAGTTCCTGCAGCGTGGGCACATTGGGCCAGCGCTTGGTGCGCTTGCTGCCATAGGTGGCCAACAGGCGGCAGCGACCGGCATCGACTTGCGAAGCCCAGCCTGTGGCGTCGCTATGCGCCATCACATGCCCGCCCAGCACCGCCTGCATGCCTTCTGCATTGCCCTTGTAGGGAATGTGCAGCAGCTTGATATTGGCGCGGCGGGCAAACTGCTCTACCGCCAGGTGCGGCGTGGTGCCGGTGCCTGTGGAGCCATAGCTGAACTTGCCCGGATTGGCCTTCGCATACTCGACCATGTCCTTGATGCTCATGATCGGCGAATCCGAGCGCACCACCATGCCGAAGGTATAGCCCGTCAGGCAGGAGATATAGCTGAAATCCTTCAGCGGGTCGAAGTTCACCTTTTGCATGTGCGGCAGGCGGAACACGCCCAGCGGAATCTGCGACAGCGTATAGCCGTCCGGTTTGGCGTTGACCAATTCCTGCGCACCCAGTATGCCGCCCGCGCCCGGCTTGTTTTCCGTGATGACCGTGCCGCCCAGTATCTTGCCCAGGCTTTCGCCAAAAGTGCGCATCACGACGTCGGTCGAACCGCCAGCCGGCCAGGGACAGATCAGGCGGATCGGCCGCGCCGGATAGCCCTGCTGCGCCAGCGCCGGGAATGCCAGCGTGGCGCCAGCTGCGGTGGTGGCCTTCAGGAAATCCCGGCGTGACAGGCGGGATGCGCGCGATGAAGTGGATTGGCTCATGCAGGTCTCCTTTTTTAGAAAAATCGAACGCGTGTTCGTTTTGCTGGAGTGTAGCCAGTCCCCGAAACCCTGTAAATGCCAGGCGAACTAAGCAATGCGAATCGCGTCTGACTGGTTCGACGATGCAACTTGGGGAGAACGCAATGCGGAAAATGATTCTGATGGCGATAGCTGGCTTCGTGTGGAAGAAGCTGCGGGCACGGGTAGTGGCCGGTCCGCGTGTGCGCCCTGGCGCGCGTGTTCGCTAAGTAAAAGAGCGCACGGCCACAAGCTGGCTGGCGCCCCAGAACTGGCCGTGACGCCCTGGCCGCGACGAATTGGCCGTGATGAACTGCCCGGAAAAAACCCGGCAGCTGCAGCCAGGCCACAAACCGCTGGGCGACTTGACTGCGTAGGACCTGTGCTCAGCCCAGGTAATCTTCGGTCGAGTCGAACAGGCGCATGGCCAACGATGTGCTGACGCCTCCCGACGCTGCCAACCGGTTGGCGAATCGATCCGGGGTGACGCCCTTACCGTCGCGAACCAGCGATTCAAAGATGAGGCGGTTCATCTGCACACCCATGATGCGCAGTGCCGCTGGCGGCGCAGTCGCCGCGTCCATCACATTGATCGCGGCTTTCGATTTGCCCTTGGCCGCCGCCTGCAGATCCTTCAAGTGGTTCACGAATCGACTGACCGCCTCGCGCGCATAAGCCGGATAAACCTGCATGGCTTTGGCCGCCCGCTCGTCTCCGTCGCCTGTCAGGCTGGCAGCGGCCGCCGCGCGGGAAGTATTGGGTGCAACCAGCGCTTCCCAGCGTTCCTGCGAACCTGCCTTGTCAGTCATGAAGATGCCCATGCTGTCGAATGCACAGAGCAGCAAGGCGGGAAGACAGGCCAGCCTGTCGCCCGGCGCCATTTCCGCCACAAGCGTATCGAGCGTGCCCTTGTGATAGGCATTAAGGAAGCGCAGCGCCTGCTGTTCGTCCGGCAAGCACAGCGTTTCGGAGTTGTAGTTCAAGACCGCCGCCCGCGAAGGCTCGACGTTTGCCGGGTGCTCGGCAATGAGTTTGCTGGCTAATTCGAGCGCATCGAAAGCGCGCCGTGCATGGCTGCCCGGCGTATCGACACCGACCCTCGGCCGATAGAGCCCGTTGACTTCCTTTGTCTTGGCCGCGACATCTGCCATCAGCCCGTTGTAGGCATCGACGGCGCCGTTTGGCGTCCCGGCCCATGCCGCTTTCATGCGTCCGCCGGCCCAATCGTTGCGCACTTCACTGGCTGAAACGGGAACTGCAAGCAGCTTGCTTGCGCCATCGTTCTTGCCCTTGCGAACGATCGCGATATGCGAAAGCTGACCGGTGGATTCGTCGAACTCAACGCCAAGTACTTTCACCATACCCGCGCCGGCCTGCCGGTCCATCCACTGCTGGACAGCATTGGCGACGACTTGCTGTCGCACGTCGGTGAAGTGATCGTCCTGGCTTTTGCCTTCAAAGGCCGTTTCCCAGTTTGGCTTGGCTTGGGCAAGTGCAGCGCGCAGTCCGGGCTTGCCGGACGGGCTGCTGCGCACGTTTTTCTTTTCCACTTCCCTGAGCTCGCCGGGAAGTGACGGGGCCAGTTTTGCTTCGGTCTTAGGAGACTTGGCCGGTTCTTCCTTTTGAAGACGAGCAGCAGAGTCGTTGCGTGGCGCGGTTTTCAGGGTGCGATCCATGACGCGGTCCTTCCTGGTTCCGGTGAGTGGAGGGGCGGATTTCGCGTCAATAAATGCACGGGCCGCCTAGGTGAACGATTCAGCCCCGCTTTAGTAACAATCCAGGCGGATTCGCTGCGTTAATAGATCAATCGATTGTTGATCGCAGGTCCGGCGCAGTACTTGGTTGGCGACCTTACTGCTTTGGCTGTGGCGCAAATTCGCCGGTGGCCAGGAAGCGGTCAGTCATATTGAAAAGTTGAGCGGTCAACACATCTCGCGCCGCCTTGACCCTATCACGACAGGCCTTGAGGAATTCACCAGAACTGTCGCCCTTGTGCACAATGTGCTCCCTGATCATGCGCTCAGGATTGAAGCCCAGCAGCAGCATCGCGGATTCGGGTGATCTCAACGCCGGCATGGGATCCGCTCCGGCATTGACTTTGGCAGCAGCGTCGATGATCTGTCGTAGCTCGCCGACGAACCTGGCAAGCTGGTCGCGCGCGTACTGCGGATAGGTGCGCGTCACCGATGAACGCTTCCTGTTTTCGTCGCCCACAACGAAGTGCCAGCGCTCTTCCGAACCCGCCTTGTCGGTCATGAAAAGTCCCATGCCCTCGATTGCGCATAACAGCAGGCGTGGCACGAAGCGGGATTTGAAATCATCGTCGGCGCTGGAATACAGCGCTTCTACCGTATCGGTGCGGTAGGCCTGGAAGAAAGCGGATTCCTGCTTTGGCGTGAGCCATGGCGCAGAATCGGCGGGGAATCTGTCCGGGAATTCCGGGTTAAACGACGGCAGGATTTTCGACGCAAACGCCAGCGCATCGAAGGCGCGGCGCGCATGATTTCCGGGAAGGTCCGTGCCTATTTCGGGATAGTAAAGCCGGACAACATCCGCATTTTCCTTTGCGACGCCTCGCACCAGGTTGATGTAGCAGTTCAGGGCAGCGGTCTTGTCGCCCCATGCGGCTTTCGCGCGCTTGCCGGCCCAGCCGGGGTGCACTTCTTTCTCTGAAGCCGGCACAACAATCGACTTGACCTGGTCATTGCGCCCTTTTCGGAAAACAGCGATATGCGTCGGCCAGCCAGTGTCCGGGTCAAGCTCGACGCCAGCGACCTTCACCCCTGGAGAGCGCGTCGTCGTCATGTCAAGATAAAACTGGGCGCAGTTTCTCAACACCTCTTGCAGCACAGGCTGGAAGTAGTCGTCCTGGCTGCGACCTTCGAAGGCGGTTTGCCAATGGGGCTGCTCCTGTACCCGGGTGGAAACGACAGGCGCGGGTGGCGGACTGGCGTATGGCCAGTTGTTTGTCGCCGTGGGGGTCAACGTGGGGGTTGTCGTGGTGGTCGACGTGGCGGTGGCATTAAGGTTTGTAGTAACGGGCTGCATGACAACTTCCTTCCTGGCTTAAAACGGAATATTCAATGGGGCTGCGTACAACTGCCCCGCATACCGCAGGCGCGCACTTTGCGCAGCCAACGGCGTTCAGGCGGATTAAGTAACCGCTTCCTTGAATTGATTCCGCTAACATCTGGACGCCCGCCGGTCTCAGGCGAAATCGCGGCTGTGTGTGGAAAGCCGGCCGAGCATCCACGATAAATCCACCAGGCGCCGCGCCACCAGGTGGCGCACACCGCGCTCGTTTTGCCAGGTGCCGTACACGCCAACGAGCGACGCATCCAGCACTTCCTTGCGCTGCTTTTCCACCAGCGCAGGCCAGACGATCACATTGACCAGGCCGGTTTCATCTTCGATGGTGACAAACACCACGCCCTTGGCCGTACCGGGACGCTGGCGCATCGTGACAATGCCGCAGCCGCGCGCGAACTGGCCATTGCCAAGTGTGTGCAAGACCTCGGCCGGCAGGAAGCGGCGCTTGAGCAAGGCCGGCCGCAACAGCGACAACGGATGCCGCCCCAGCGTCAGTCCCAGGACTTTGTAATCCTGCACGATGTCGTCAGCCTCTGAAGGCGGCGCCAGCGCAATGCTTTCTTCATGGATGGCGGCCGGGCGCAGCAAACCCTTGTCGGGCGCGCCCGCCATGGCTTGCCACAGCGCCTGGCGCCGGTTTCCCGTGAGCCCAGCCAGGGCATTGGCCGCGGCCAGTACCTGCAAGTCGGCACGCGTCAAGCGGGCGCGCAGGGCCAGGTCGCGCACATCATCAAAGTTGCGCACGGCGCGCGCTTCCTCGATGCGCCAGCCGGCTTCCTGCTGCAAGCCAGCCACCAGGTTCAAGCCCAGGCGCACCGCCGGGCCATCGTTGTCGGCCGGTTCCAGCGTCGCTTCCCAGTTGCTGGCGCAGGCATCGACCGGCCGCACTTCCACGCCGTGGCGGCGCGCATCCTGCACCAGTTGCGAAGGCGAATAAAAGCCCATCGGCTGGCTGTTTAACAGCGCCGCCAGGAAAGCCGCCGGCGCATGGCATTTCAGCCATGAACTGGCATAGGCCAGCAGCGCGAAACTGGCAGCGTGGCTTTCCGGGAAACCGTATTCGGCAAAGCCCTGCACCTGCCTGAAAATCGAATCGGCGAATTCCTGGCTATAGCCACGCTCGAGCATGCCGTCGATCAGCTTGGCTTCAAATTTTCCGAGCCCGCCCTTGCGCCGCCAGGCCGCCATCGCGCGCCGCAACTGGTCAGCTTCGCCGGGAGTGAAGCCGGCCGCCAGCATCGCAATCTGCATCACCTGTTCCTGGAAGATGGGCACGCCGAGCGTGCGCGCCAGCGCCTTTTCCATGTCGGGACTGGGATAGCTGACCGGCTCCAGTCCCTGGCGCCGCAACAGGTAGGGATGGATCATGCCGCCCTGGATCGGCCCCGGGCGGATGATCGCCACTTCGATCACCAGGTCGTAGAAGGTGCGCGGCTTCATGCGCGGCAGCATCGACATCTGGGCCCGGCTTTCGATCTGGAACACGCCCACCGTATCGGCCTGGCAAATCATTTCATACGTGGCCGGATCCTCCGCCGGCACGTCCTGCAATTCGAAGGGTTCGCCGCGCTGGCTGGAAACGAAGGCAAGCGCGCGCCGGATCACTGACAGCATGCCCAGCCCCAGTATGTCGACCTTCAGCAAGCCGAGCGAATCAAGGTCGTTCTTGTCCCACTGCACGACACTGCGCTCTTCCATTGCCGCATTCTCGATCGGCACCAGGCGCGACAGCTTGCCGCGCGCAATGACGAAGCCGCCGGGATGCTGCGACAAGTGGCGCGGAAAACCCATCAGGCGTTCCGCCAGTCCCCACCAGTGGCGCGCCAGGTCCGATTCCGGATCGATGCCGTTTTCGACGAAGCGCTCGGACAGGCCGCTCTTGCCATCCCACCAGCGATGCGACTTGGCGACCTGGTCGATCAGGCCGGCATCCACGCCAAGCGCGCGGCCGACATCGCGCAATACGCTGCGTGGCCGATAGCTGATGACCACGCCCGTCAACGCCGCCCGCTCGCGGCCGTATTTCGCATAGATGTACTGGATGACTTCTTCGCGCCGCTGGTGTTCGAAATCGACGTCGATGTCGGGCGGCTCGTTGCGCTCCTTCGAAATGAAGCGCTCGAACAGCAAGTTGCCGCGCGCCGGGTCGACTTCGGTAATGCCCAGGCAATAGCAGACCGCCGAGTTCGCCGCCGAACCGCGCCCTTGGCACAGGATCTGGCGGCTGCGCGCAAAACGCACGATGTCGTAGACAGTCAGGAAATACGGCTCGTAAGCCATTTCCGCGATCAGCCCCAGCTCATGTTCCAGCTGCGCCTGCACATTGGCTGGAATGCCACCGGGGAAACGGCGGTGCGCGCCGATATAGGATTCGCGCCGCAGATAGCCCGCCGGTGTGTCGCCCGGCGGCACCAGTTCATCCGGATATTCATAGCGCAATTCATCCAGCGAGAAAGTGCAGCGCTGCGCCAGCCTGACCGTTTCTGCCAGCGCCGCCGGCGCATACAGGTTGGCCAGCCGCAGGCGCGAACGCAAGTGCTGCTCGGCATTGGGCGCGAGTTCATAGCCGCACTGGGCAATCGGCCGGCCGATGCGAATTGCGGTGAGCGTATCCTGCATCGGCTTGCGCGAGCGGCGGTGCATGCAGACGTCGCCGGTTGCCACCACTGGCAGCTTGAATTCAGCCGCGACTTGTTCCACGCGGCGCCGGTGCAGGTCGTCCAGGCTCCGGTGCAGCACGGTCAAGGCGATATGGGCGCGCTTGGGAAAATGGCGCGCCAGCCAGGCCGCCTGCTGTTGCAGTTGCGCCAGCGGCAGCCCGTAATCGGGCACCAGCACCAGCAGGCAACGCGGCAAGCCGCGCAAATGCGCGTGTTGCGCAGCTGGCGCGGCCAGGTCGTCGGCAAACAGGCGATAGCTGCCTTTTTCAGCGCGGGTGCGACCCAGCGTAATCAGTTCTGACAGGTTGCCATAGCCTTCGCGGTCCTGGGCCAGGGCAATGACGGTAAAGGCTGGCGCGGACGGCGCGCCCTCTTCCACCTGCAGCCGGAACTGGCTGCCCACCACAAAGTGCAAGCCATGCTTTTTCGCTTCCAGGTGCGCCCGCACCACGCCCGCCAGCGAGCATTCATCCACCAACGCCAGCGCGCTGTAACCCAGTTGCACGGCGCGCTCGACCAGTTCCTCGGGATGGGAAGCGCCACGCAGGAAAGTGAAGTTGGACACGCATTGCAGTTCAGCATAAGGCGGTAGCAGGGCGCGCGGTGGAGAGCTTGTCATCGGCCTGTTCCAGGTTCACGCAAACAGGCCGTGCAAAAACCAGCGCACTTCATCGCCCACGCGTTCGCGATAAACCCAGTAGCAAGCCGCTTCTGCGCCGATGGCAATGAAGTAATCGCGGGCGGCGAAATTGCCGTCCCACCAGCCGCTTTCCAGGCGCTCCGGTGCGCTTGCCAGTCGCAGCGGCGAACCATAGAAAGGCCGATGGTCGCGCACCAGGAGCGGCAGCGGCTTGGCCAGCAGCCAGAACGGCCGCTCGCTGGCTGGCAGGCCGCTGGCGAAAGCCGATACCGCGGCAGCAGAAGCAGAAGCGGCAGCCGATGCTGTGGTCGGCGCACGCGTCGCCGGTTGCCAGCGATTGCAAACCTCGGGCCGGTGGTCTGCCAGCGGCGCCGGCGTCAGCACCGCATCCTCGCCCAGGCGCGCCACCAGCAATTCCAGCAGGCGGCGGTAGTCAGCCGGCGTGCCGCCCGGCTCCGGGAACAGCGTGGCCGAGGCTGGCTCCAGCGGCTGCAATTGCAGCGCCGCCAGCCGCAGGCCGATCACGGCTGCGGGCAATTCCAGCCGGCCCAGTTTTTCTTTCAGCAGGCGCAGCAAGTGGGCTTCCTGCCAGGCTGGCTCGGCCAGCGCAATATCCAGCCGCGTCGGCGGCACGGCGGTGCGGCCGCGCTCATGTTCGAGCGCCAGTTGCAACTGCGTCACGGCCAGTTGCTGCGCCACCAGCCAGCCCACCATCTGCAGTAACAGCGCATTGGCAGAAAACAGGATGCTGTCGACCTGTTCGGTGCGGTACGGCAGTTCGCAGGCGGCGGCAAACACTGGCGGCGCTGCGACCCACTCATGCAGTTCCGGCGCCAGGCCATAGGCGCGGTCGAGTTCGTCCGGCAATTGCTGGCTGCTGCGGCGCTGCAGGCCGGCGCGCGGCAGGCGGCGCACATCGCCCAGCGTGCTGCAGCCGATGCCGTCGAGCCAGTCATGATGGGGCCGGGCCGCATCCAGCAAGCCAAAGGGCAGCGCATCGAGCACGGCCGCCAGCCGCGCCAGCCGCAGCACGCGCCGGCGCCGGCCCGGGC
>JAQGMC010000081.1 GCA_028292545.1 Paucimonas sp. | reverse complement strand
ATTGCTGAGCACCGACCTGATGCATGTGATGGTGACCATGGGCCGCTTGCTGGTTGCCATCGCATTCTCAATGGCGGTCGGCGTGGCGATCGGCCTGGTGATGGGCATGTCGGACAAGCTGGGGCCTTATTTGCGGGCGCTGGTCATCATCGACACCGGCATACCGGCACTGTCCTGGATGCTGGTTGCGGTGTTCTGGTTCAAGCAGCCAGAGGCGCGCATCTTCTTCATCCTGACCGTGATCCTGTTGCCCTTCTATGCGCTGAATGTGTATGAAGGCATGCGCGCCATCTCGCGCGACTGGGTCGACATGATGGAAAGCTTCCGTCCGACCCGCTGGCAAATGATGCGCTTCCTGATCATGCCGCACATCGTGCCGTATATCTTCCTGACCACGAAATCCGTGATCGGTTATGCGATCAGGATGGTGATCTTCGCCGAGCTGGTGGCATCGGCGGTGGGTATCGGTTCGCGCATGAGCCTGGCGCAATCCACCTTCCGCATCGACCAGGTGCTGGCATGGACTTTCCTGCTGGTCGTATTCAACCTCGTCATACAGTGGCTGGCCAATGTGTCGGAACGCCACCTGTTGAAATGGCGCACAGACGTGAAGGTGCGCTGAAATGGCAAACATGACAGGCGCAACCCTGCTCGAGCTGGACAATGTCACCAAGCGTTTTGGCGAGCATGTGGCGGTCGACCACTTGACCATGAATGTGCAGCAGGGCGAAATCGTTGCCCTGCTGGGCCGCACCGGCGCGGGAAAAAGCACGGTGATGGGCTTGCTGATGGGATCGATTTCTTGCGACGAAGGCGGCGTGCGCGTGGCCGGGCATGATCCGTCGCGCGACTTCCAGGCCTTGCGCGGCAAGATGTCGGTCAGCTTCCAGACCGACCGCCTGCTGCCCTGGCGCAGCGCAGTCGAGAATGTCGAACTTGGCATGCAGATCTTGAACTTCCCCAAGGACAAGATCCGGCCCACCGCGGTCGAATGGCTGCGCCGGGTCAACCTGAACGGCGCCGAAGACAAGTATGTGCATGAACTGTCCGGCGGCATGCGGCAGCGGGTATCGCTGGCGCGCGCGCTGGCGGTCGATCCGGAACTGCTGCTGCTGGACGAATCATTCAGCCAGCTCGATCACGTCACGTCGCAAGTATTGCGGCGCGACTTTGCGCAGATCGTGCGCGAATACGGCAAGACCTGCGTCTTCGTCACCCACCGCATTGACGATGCGCTGGAAATGGCAGATCGCATATTCGTGCTGGCAGCACCGGCGCGGGTCAAGCTGGAAATTGTGCTCAACGCTGCCGACCGGGCCAATCCGGCGCGCATGGCAGGCATACACGAGGAGATCGCCGCAGCGATCGGGGCCGGTCCGGACGAGTGAAGGCTCCACAGAAGGCTCCACACCCGCCCACGTAAAGGGAAACTGAAAGAGGGGAACCATGCCGCCCACGCCGCAGCAGGGGCGGCGTCATCCCGCGATTCTTGAAATACAGGCAGCAGGCAACACCAGGGTCAATAAAGAACAGCAGTTTTATATTCAACAACGCACAAAAAGGAATGCCATGGAATACCAGGACATCATCGTCGAGCGCGCCGAAGGCTGGATCGAAATCACGATCAACCGGCCGGAAAAACTGAATTCGCTACGCGACACCACCGCGGAAGAAATCCTGGCCGTGATGGCTGAGGTCGAGCCTGATCGCGCTGTGCGCGCCGTCATCTTGCGCGGCAATGAAAAAGCGTTTTGCACCGGCATCGACACCAGCCAGTTCACCATCGCTGAAAACGAATACTTTGACTTTTACCGCAAGCGCAGGCGCTCGCGCCCGATCAATGTGATGTTCCGCGAGATGGGCAATTTCACCAAGCCTGTCATCAGCGCCATTGAAGGCTTTTGCCTGGGTGGCGGCCTGGAGCTGGCGATGGTGGGCGATATCCTGGTTGCGGGCGCGACCGCCAAGTTCGGCCTGCCCGAAATCAAGCTTGGCATGATGCCTGGCGGCGGCGGCACCCAGACCATGACGCGCCGCATCGGCGCTGCCATGACCAAGGAACTGATCTGGACCGGTCGTCGTTTCACGCCTGAAGAAGCCAAGGAATACGGCCTCGTCAACCATGTGGTTCCCGGCGGCGAAGCAATCAACAAGGCGCGCGAAATTGCAGCCGCGATTGCAGCCAATGCACCATTGCCCGTGATGATGACCAAGGGCGTGATCGACCGCGGCATGGATATGTCGCTGGCCAATGGCATGACGGCCGAGGCCGATGTGTCCTTCATGCTCTATTTCAGCGAGGACCGCAACGAAGGCCTGGGCGCATTCAAGGACAAGCGCCAGCCCTCGTTCAAGGGCGAATAAGCCCCCTATCCACCTCAACCCTAACCACCACAACCCTAACAAGCTCGCCAGGAGGCGACATGCGACTCGAACTGCTGTTGGCTGGACACGCCCGCCGGACCCCGGACAAGCCGGCGGCCTCTTTTGGTAACAACCGTATCAGCTACGGCGAGCTGTACCAGGGGTCGTTGCGGGTAGCCGCCGGCTTGCGTGGGCTTGGCGTGAAGGCAGGTGACCGGGTCATCGGTTACCTGCCCAACGGCATCGAGTTCATCGAGCTCATGTTCGCCACCTTTCACCTGGGCGCCACGCTGGTCCCGGTGAATACGCGACTGACGGCCAAAGAGCTGGCTTATTTCGCCCAGGACAGCCAGGCCCAGGTGCTGTGCGTGGACAGCAGCAGCCTGGCGGCGCTGGATGCGGTGGCGGATGCTTTCAAGGGCATGCGCTGGGTCGTGACCGGCACGCCGCGCGCGGACCAAGTGCCGTTCGCCACGCTGCGTGAGCATGCGCTGGAAGACTTGCCCGATATTCCACTGCAGTATTGCGAAGACTGCATGGTGATCTATACCTCGGGCACGACCGGCCGGCCCAAGGGCGCCATCATCACGATGGCGAACTTCATCATCATGCACGCGCACCTGAATGCGCTCGACTGGGGCGTCACCGCCGACGACATCTTCCTGGTCACCACGCCGATGGCGCACCGCACCGGCATGGCGCGCATGATGAATGCGCTGTGCATCGGCGCCACGCTGGTGGTGATGGACCGGTTTGACCCGGTCCATGCGATCGAATTGATCGAGCGCGAAAAAGTCACTGCGCTGGGCATGGTGCCGACCATTGCGCGCATGCTGCTGCCGCACCTGGAAGGCCAGGCGCATCGCTGCGCCAGCCTGCGCCACATCATCGTCACCGGCGAAGCGTTCCCGGTGGAAGTGAAGAAAGCCGTGATGAGGCTGCTGCCGCAAGTGCAGCTGCATTCCTTCTTTGCCATGACCGAAGTGGGCGCGGTCACGAGCCTGGGCCACGACGAACAGTTCACGCATCCGGCTTCGGTGGGCCGCGTGACGCCGGGTGTCGAGGTCAAGCTGGTCGACGACAGCGGCAAGCGGGTTGCCGTGGGTGAAGCCGGCGAACTGCTGGTGCGCACCGGCGCACCGGGCAGTTTCCTGACCATGCGCGGCTACTACCAGCGCCCTGAAGAGACGGCGAAGGCGATCGTCGATGGCTGGGTGCATACCGGCGACATGGCGCGCATGGATGAAGACGGCTACATGTATATCGTCGATCGCAAGAAAGACATGGTGCTGTCGGGTGGCTTCAATATCTATACCAAGGAAGTGGAACAAGTGCTGCTTGAGCATAGCGCCGTGCTCGATGCTGCCGTGGTCGGCGTGCCGGATGCCATCTTTGGCGAATCCGTCACCGCTTTCGTCGAAGTGCGTCCTGGCGCCACGCTCGATGCCGAGACCCTGATCGAACATTGCCGTGAGCGCATCGCCGGCTACAAGAAGCCAAAGCATGTGTTTTTTGTCGACAGCCTGCCGCGCAATGCGCTGGGCAAGGTGTTGAAGGCGCCGCTGCGCGAGCAGGCGGCACAATCCGTGGCGCAGGCCGCCAATGCTTAGGGACGAAACGCCCGATGAGGCCCGGTTCCGGGCCGACGTCGCGGCATGGCTGCAGGCCAATGTGCCGCCGGCGCTGCGCCACAGCACCGTGCGCCCGCCGCCGGCGGATTGCATGCCCTGGTATCGCAGCCTGGCCCGCCAGGGCTGGGTAGCGCCGCACTGGCCGCGTGCGCACGGCGGCATGGAAGCCACGCCGGTGCAGCAAGTGATACTGATGGAAGAAATGGCGCGCGCCGGCGCACCCGACATTCCAGTGCAGGGCCTGAACCATATTGGCCCGATCCTGATGAAGTGCGGCACGGCTGCGCAGCAGGCGCAACACCTGGCGCCCATCCTGTCGGGCGATATCGTCTGGTGCCAGGGTTATTCCGAGCCCGGTTCGGGATCGGACCTGGCTAGCCTGCGCACCCGCGCCGTGCTCGATGGCGGCGACCTGGTGATCAGCGGCCACAAGATATGGACGACCTGGGGCCACCATGCCGACTGGATGTTTGCGCTGGTGCGCACTGCCGACGGTGCGGCCAAGCAGCACGGCATCACTTTCGTGCTGATCGACTTGAAGACGCCGGGCATCAGCCGCAGGCCGATCCGCACCATCGCCGGTGATGATGAATTCTGCGAAGTGTTCATGGATTCGGTGCGGGTGCCGCTGCACAATGTCGTAGGCGAACTTGACCGCGGCTGGGCGGTGGCGACGACGCTGCTGGCCGAAGAGCGCCTGCGCATCGGCGCGCCGAACCAGGCACTCAAGGCGCTGGAGCGCATGCGCCGCCTGGTGCGCACGCTGCCGCCGGATGCGCGCAACGACGAAGCGCTGGCGCAGGCGGAAATGGAATGCGAAACCCTGACCGCATCCTTCCTGGCGCTGGCCGAGGCCGAGCACAGCGGCGGTTCTGCCGACAGTTCCTACCTGAAGATATTGGCCACGGAAACGGTGCAGTCCATCCTCGACCTGCTGCAGCAAGTGGCAGGCGAAGCGGCATCCCTGCGCGAGCCGCTGATGCTAGAAGACGGCTGGCTCGATTACTCAGAAATGTTCCTGCAGGCGCGGCGCCTCTCGATCTACGGCGGCACCAATGAAGTGCAGCGCAACCTGATTGCGGCCAAGGTGATCGGCCTGCCGCCGATGGCCGGGGCCCAGGCGAGGAGGAAGGAATGACCCACGCAGCCTTGAGCGAAAGCGCACGCATGATCCTTGATAGCGCGGTTGAGTTTGCCGAAGGCTCGGGCGGCATGCTGCGCGCGCGCGTGATGCGCGAGAAAGTGGGCCAGCTCGATGCGCGCACCTGGAAACAGATTCTCGGCCTGGGCTGGCCGCTGGTCTGCGTGGCTGAAGACCGGGGTGGCCTGGCGCTGGGCCTGGATGCGGTAGCCGCCCTGGCTGAAGGCACGTCGCGCATGTTGCTGCCGGAACCGCTGGCCAGCAATGTCGTTGCTGCCGGCTTGCTGTCGGATTGCGGTGATGCCGCTGCGGCGCTGTTGGAGCAACTGGTGCACGGCGAGCGGCTGGCAGTGCCAGTCTTTCCGGCGACACGCGGCAAAACGCCGCTGCTGCTGAAACACGTGCCCGATTGCTATCCGGGAACCAGCCTGTTGGTTGCGAAGGAGTCGGGCAAGCGCTTTTGCGTGCGCGCCCTTGCCATCGACGCGCCCGGCGTGACGCTGGTGTCTGCCGCTTGCGTGGATGGCAGCATGCTGTCGGACGTGAATATCACTGACGCCGCCTGGCAAGCAGCGCCCACCGTAGGCGAGGGGCCGCTGGCGCGCGCCGCCTGGCTGCGCGCGCATGACAGCCTGCTGCTCAGTTATGCGGCAGCACTGGTCGGGGTGATGGATGAAGCGCTGGCACAGACAGTCGAGTATATGAAGGTGCGGCAACAGTTCGGCAGCCCCATCGGCGCTTTCCAGGCGTTGCAGCATCGGGCCGCCAGCTGCCATGTCGATATCCAGGCCACACGCGCCCTTGTGTACGAAGCATGCAAGGCATCTGATCCATTTTTACGGGCCAAGGCGGCGGTGGCTGCCAAGGCACGCGCCTCGGCAGCCGGCTTGCGGGTGACCAAGGAATGCGTGCAATTCCATGGCGCCATCGGCTTTGCCGACGAGCATCACATCGGCCTGTACCTGAAGAAAGCCATGGCCCTGGGTGCCCGGCTTGGGGGCGAGGTGCAGCAGCGGGTCTCCTATGCGCGGCTGCTGGCGGCCGGCGAGGCGCTGGCCTGAGGGGCCACTGAACGGGGCGGACACAAACCGGGCAAGGGCAGGAGTAAGGGCAAGGCCGGGCGCAAAAAAGGTATAGTGCTTGCCACTTTCTTGACCAGGGACATTCCCGGCAGCCAGCTGCTTCCGCGATAATTCCGGGCTCGCAATAACCCGCTTTGGAGCATGATGCTGGCCCTGTTATCGAGGATGCGCCGCTATGCGTTCGCCGCCGCGCAGGAAATTACCGCCCGCGAAAAGGCACGCTCGGCCCTCGGTGCACTGATCGGCATTGCAATGACCTCGCTGGTGTGCCGGCTGCTGATTGGGCCCGCTGCCGGCCTGCCTTTCATCGTCGCGCCCCTCGGCGCTTCTGCTGTCATCCTGTTTGCGCTGCACGCCAGTCCGCTGGCACAGCCATGGCCGGTTTTTGGCGGCAATGTATTGTCGGCGGCTGTGGGCATCGCCTGCGGCCAGTTGATTCCCGATCCCCTGGTAGCCGGCACGGCTGCGGTGGGCGCTGCGATAGCGCTGATGTTTGCCGCGCGCTGCCTGCATCCGCCGGGCGGCGCTGCTGCGCTGCTGACGGCCCTGGGCATGCCGGCAGTCACGCACTACGGCTTTGCGTTCGCGCTGGTGCCGGTGGCGCTCAATTCAGCCATCCTGATCGGCACCGCGATCGCCTACAACCGCCTGTGTGGCCGGCGCTATCCACATACCGCCGCCGACGCGGAAAAGAAAGTCGTGCCGCATCGGCCGCATCCGGCGGTGGGCATCACGCCCGAAGACCTGGATGCGGCGCTGCGCCAGAACACCGACTTGCTCGACATCAGCCGCGGTGACCTGGAAGAGATCCTGCAAAAAGCGGAGATGCGCGCCTACCACCGGCACTTCGGGACTATCACTTGTGCAGACATCATGTCGCGCGACCTGGTCACGGTGGAATTCGGCACTGAAATCCATGAAGCCTGGGCTCTGCTGCGCGACCACGAACTGCAGGCGCTGCCTGTGGTGAATCGTTTCGATCGCCTGGTCGGCATGGTCAGCCAGCACGAAATGCTGGCCGCCGCGGACCTTGAATTGCAGGGTGGTTTCTGGGACAAGGTGCGGCGCATCCTGCAGCGCACGCCCGGCATGAGTACGGACAAAGCTGAAGTCGTTGGCCAGATCATGGTGACGCAGCCCGCAACTGCCTATTCCGACCAGCCCATCGCCGAACTGATCCCGCTGATGTGCGACGGCGGCGTGCACCAGATACCGGTGCTGGACCGCAGCCAGCGCCTGGTGGGCCTGGTGGCGCAGGCCGATATGGTGGCGGCGCTGTACCAGTCGGCTTTCGAAGATACGCTGGCGCTGCGCAAGCGCGGCTGACGACTGGCCGCGCCGGGCTGAAGCCCGCAACACCCTGGCACGCCCTTCCTTTGAAGGGGAGGGTGTACAGCAGGGCGGGGCGAGGGATGGGGTTGGCCGGAAGCGCTCGGATTACTGGTTGGCCAACTCAGTCACCACATGCGCCAGCGCCTGGGCCCCAAGGTAGAGCTCGTGCTGGTCAGTGTCTTCGGCGGCATTGTGGCTGATGCCCGCCTTGCTGGGTGTGAAAATCATCGCCGTCGGACAGTGGTCAGCCAGGTACATCGCGTCGTGGAAGGCGCCCGACGTCAGCCGTAACGGCGGCGCCAGCCCGGCCTGGCTGCAGGCCCGGACACAGCCGCGCTCCACCACCTGCAGCATGGCTTGCGGGAAGGTGGTTGGCGTGCGCGAAAAAAAGCATTCCAGGCTGATGCCGTCGCGCCGGGCATGGGTGTCTATCCACCCATGCAGTTGCTGGTCGAAACGCACCAGCACCGATTCATCCAGGCAGCGCACGTCGATCGTGAATTCCACCTTGCCCGGAATGGTGTTGATCGAGTTTGGATCGACATGCCAGCGGCCGAGCGTCAGTTTCATGTTGCTGGCGGCTTCGCCGGCGACGAACGCGTACAGCTTTTGCGCCAGCGATATGGCGGTTGCCATCGCATCATTGCGGATGTCCATCGGCGTAGTGCCGGCATGGGCTGCAACACCCGTGCATTGCACGCGGTACCAGCGCACGCTCTGGATGCCGGTGACGACGCCCAGCGGCGTGCCGGCCGCTTCCAGCACCGGTCCCTGCTCGATGTGCAGTTCGATGAAGGCGGCCGCGGCTTCCGGCCCGGCCCGGCGCGGCAAGTCGCCGGCAGCCGCAAGCGCCACATCCAGCGCGTCGCCGAAGCTGGCGCCGCTGCCATCGGTCGAAGCGCGGTAGCCCTGCAGCAGCCCGGGATTGACATAAGCGCTGGAGCCCATCGTGCCGGGGCCAAAGCGGCTGCCTTCCTCATTGGTCCAGACCACCACCTCGACCGGGCGCCGCGTCTGGATGCCGGCATCGTTCAGCGCCGCAATCACTTCCAGGCCGGCCAGTACGCCATAGGCGCCGTCGAGCTTGCCGCCAACGGGCTGGGTGTCGACATGGCTGCCGGTCAGCACCGCCGGCAGCGCCTCTTTGCCCGGCCTGCGAAAGAACAGGTTGGCGCAATTGTCGATGAAGACCTCGCAACCGAGGGCCCGCGCTTGCGCAACCAGCCAGGCGCGCGCTTCCAGGTCGATGGGCGTCAGCGTCTGGCGTGCCACGCCGCCATCGTCGCGCCCGCCAAAGCGGGCCAGCGTCGCAATCGCTGTCGCAAGCCGGTCGCTATTGACATGATCCTGGGCGCGCGCTGCCAGCGCCAGGCTGGCCTGGTCCAGGCCGCTATTCATTTCCGGGTTCATTGGCTGATGTCCTGGCTTGATGTCCTTGCTCGTCATTGGTTGCGGCCCAGCGCGCGTTCCAGCGCAGCGGCGGCTGCCAGCGCCTGCGCATCGCCCCAGCGTGGCCCGACCACCGTCACGCCCAGCGGCAAGCCACCCGGGCCCGTGCCCACCGGCACCTGCACGCAGGGGTTGCCCAGCAGGGTCCAGAGACGGTTGAAGATCGGGTCGCCCGTTGCAGCCAGGCCTGCCGGCGCCTCGCCCTCGGCGCTGGGCGCGAGCAGGATGTCGAAGTTGCCGAAAAGCCGCTCCACTGCCTGCCGCGCTTGCGCCGCGACTGCGCAAGCCTGCTGGAACGCGGCACCGCTGACGCCGCGACCGGTTGCAACCAGCGCGGTGAAAGCGGGGCTGAAGCGTGCGGCATCGCTTTGTGTTTCCGGCTCGAACGCCGCCGCAGCTTCGCTTGCCATGATTGTCAGCTGCGCCTGCGTCAATTGCTTGCATTCGTCAGGCAGCGGCGCATCCGCCAGCCTGGCGCCGGCCTGTTCCAGTGCGCGCGCCGCTTGTAGCAGCGCGTCGCGCGCAGCCTGGCTGGCGCGATCCCAGTGCGGCGTCTGGCACAGGCCCACGCGCAGGCCGGCAAGATCTTGCTGCCCCTGCTGGCCCAACGGCAGGCGTGCCAGTGCAGCGATAACGAAGGCAGCATCGTCCACACTGCGCGCCAGCAGGCCCACCGTATCCAGGCTGGGCGCCAGTGGCTTGATGCCAGCCAGCGGCAGCGTGCCGTGAGTGGGCTTGTAGCCGACAATGCCGCAATAGGCGGCCGGGCGCACGATGGAGCCGGCGGTCTGGGTGCCAAAGGCAACCCGGACCATGCCGGCTGCCACCGCCGCCGCCGATCCGCTGGAGGAACCGCCCGGCGTGTAATCGGCGCTGCCGCCGCGCGGATTGCGGGTCGGGCCCGGATGGAAGGTCGCGAACTCGGTCGTGACAGTTTTGCCGAGGATGACCGCGCCGGCGGCCCGGCTGGCAGCCACGCAGGCGGCATCAAAACGCGGACGGTTGCCGGCATAGATCGGCGAGCCGTAGGTGGTGGGCATGTCGGCCGTGTCCATCAAGTCTTTCACGCCGAGCGGGGCGCCAAAAAGCGGGCCGCCAGCAGCTTGCGCATCAAGGGCGCGCGCTTGCGCCAGGGCCAGCGCCGGGTCGAAAAACTGCCAGGCATGGATTTCCGGCTCGCGCGCCTCTATCTGTTCGATGCAGGCTTGGGTCACGTCTTCTGCGCGCAATTCGCGGCGCGCGATGCGGGAGACCAAATCGCGCAGGCTGTAGTCCAGCAGGTTGGTGTTCATGATGGCGATGCTCCCGGTTAGCCGAAATAGGCGGAACGCACTTCGTCATTCCCGGCCAGTTCAGCAGCGCTGCCCTGGGCAATCACGCGACCCTGTGACAGCACATAGCCGTAATGCGCTATCTGCAGCGTCTGGCGCGCGTTCTGCTCAACCAGCAATACCGTGATGCCCAGTTCGTTGATCTTGCGGATGACGTTGAAATTTTCTTTCACATACAGCGGCGACAGCCCCAGCGACGGTTCGTCGATCACGAGCAGCCTGGGCTCGGCCATCAGGCCGCGCCCGATTGACACCATCGCTTGCTCGCCGCCGGACATGGTGCCGGCCAGTTGCGACCAGCGCTCCTTGAGCCGCGGGAAGATGGTGGTCACGCGCTCCATGCGTTCGCGCACGCGCGCCTGGCTGGTTTCGCGAAAAGCGCCCAGCGCCAGGTTTTCAGCGACCGTCATGCGCGGGAACACCTTGCGGCCCTCCGGTATGCAGGCAATGCCAGTGCCGATGATGGCGTGCGTCTTATGGCCGGCAATATCGGCGCCCTGCCACAGCACTTGGCCGCTGCGCGGCGGCGTCAGCCCAAGTATGGCGCGGATCAGTGTGGTCTTGCCGGCGCCGTTGGCGCCGAGTATGCAAGTGATCTTGCCGCTTGCAACCTCGATCGAAATATCATGCAGCACATCGATCTTGTCGTAGCCGGCGCTCAGGTTGCGCACCTGGAGGTTGCTCATGCTGCTTCTCCCAGGTAGGCGCTTTGCACTTCCGGATCGGCGGTGATCTGTGCATACGTGCCCTCGGCAATTTTTTTGCCATAGTTGAGCACGACGCAGCGATCGGTAATGCGCTCGATCACATGCATTTCATGCTCGATCAGAACGATGGTCAGGTTACCGAGCCGGGTGCGTACTTGCATGATGTCCTGCATTAATTCATCGGTTTCATCATGCGTCATGCCGGCCGAAGGTTCGTCCAGCAGCAACAGGCGCGGCTGGCTTACCAGCGCGCGGCACACTTCGATGCGGCGGCGGTCAATCATGCTGAAGCTTTCCACCGGCTCGAACAGGCGTTGCGCCAGCGGCGGGCTGAAGATATCGAGCAGGGCGCGCGCCTTCTCCACATAACGATCATATTCGGCGCGGAAGGCGCGGCGGCGGAACAGGTTGAACACCAGCCCATGCTGCATGTGCTGGTAATCGCCGATGACGATGTTGTCGAACACCGTCAGCGGCAGCGACAGGCGCGAACGCTGGAAGGTGCGTGCCACGCCCGAGCGGTATACCTGCTGCGGTGTCTGGCCCAGGATGTCGCGCCCGTCCAGCCGGATCGATCCGGCGCTGGCGCGGTAAATGCCGGTCAGCACATTGAAGAAAGTGGTCTTGCCCGATCCGTTCGGCCCCAGCAAGCCGAGGATTTCGCCGGCATGGACTTGCATCTTGAGCTGGTCGAGCGCGGTCACGCCGCCGAAGCGCACGGTGACGCCATCGACTTCGACCAGCACCGGTGCGGCTTGCATTGTTGCGCTCATTTTTGTAGCGCTCATTTCGCACCCCGGCTGAAGAACAAACGCGTGCGGCGCGGCAGCAAGCCATTCGGACGGAACAGCAGGATCGCAATCACCAGCGCCGCGTACAGCAGGAACCGGTATTCCTGGATGAACTGCAGTTTCTCGGGCAGCATCAGCACAATCAGTGCCGCCGGCAACAGGCCCACCGGATTGCCCAGGCCGCCCAGGATCACGATCGACACCAGCAGCAGCGAATCGGCGAACGTGAAATTGTTGGGCGCGATGAAGCTGGCCATCATGGCGTACACGCCGCCCGCAATGCCGGCCAGGAAATTGCCGAGCGTGAAAGCCACCACTTTCCAGCGCGCGATGTGCAAGCCGAAGGTGGCAGCCGCCGTTTCATCAGTTCGCACCACATCCATCGCCAGCCCAATCCACGATTGCTCCAGCGCCTTGACCAGCGCAAAGGCGCCGCCGCAGATCAAGAGGCTCAGCAGTGCATAGGCGACATAGAAGGAAAATTCAATTCCGCCCAGCGTGAAGTTTTCATTGAGCTTGAAGCCGAATAGCGACATGCCCTCCACCTGCAAACCCTGGGGGCCGCCCAGCACGTCGTTCACTTCAATAAAGGTGCGAAACAGGATGCCGAAGGCAATCGTCACCAGCGCTGCATAATGGCCACGCGTGCGCAGCACGGGCGTGATCAGCACCGAGCCAATCACCGCCGCCACCAGGCCGGACAAGGCAATCACCAGCACATGTGGCAAGCCCGTCTTGCTGGTCAATACCGCCGTGGCATAGCCGCCGATGCCAAAGAATGCAGCGCCGGCGAAGTTGGCCACGCCGGCATAGCCGAACTGCACCGTAAGCCCCAGGCAGGCGGTGATGTAGAGCATGACCGTGCACAGCATCAGCAGCACGAAATGCGCATCGTGGAAAGCTGCCACCAGCGCCAGCACCGCAACGATGGCTGCGATGCGCGACAAGCCTGGCCGTTCGGCAGCAGCCTGTCCAACACGCGCGCCCAGCCCCGAGCGGCCAGCCAGCACCAGCGCCACCACGCCGGCGGCGAGCAGGGCGGCTACGGCCAGCTGCGATTCGGCGTGCAGGAACAGCCACAGGAAACCAGTGAATACGGCTGCCGCAGCCAGCACGACAGCGGCGCTGCGGCTGCCCGGCGTGCTGGCGCTGCCCGCCTTGGCAGCCTTGGTCGTCGTATTCATGTTCATACCCGCTCGCTCGATTTTTCGGCGATCAGGCCGGTTGGTTTCCACGCCATCAAAATGATGACGACGGCAAAGGCAAAGACATCCTTGTAGGCGCTGGGAATGTCTGGCACCAGCGCCGGCAGCAGCGCACTGCCGGCCACCTGCAGCCCCGCGAACAGGAAGCCGCCGAGGATGGCGCCATAGATATTGCCCAGTCCGCCCAGGATGGCGGCGGCAAACCCGATCACGCCCAGCAGCAGGCCGACATTGAAGTTGATCTCGTTGTAGTACAGGCCATTCATCACGCCGGCCAGCGCCGCCATACCGGAACCGAGGGCGAAAGTCAGCAACACCACGGCTTCGAAATTGATGCCCATCAGGCGCGCTGTTTCGGCATCCTGCGCAACTGCGCGGATTGCCATGCCAAGCCGGGTGCGCGTGATCAGGAAATGCACGCCGGCGATGATGGCAACGCCGCTTGCAATCAATATCAGGTTGTCGGCGCGTACCGGGAAGCCGGCCAGGTCCAATGGTGCCGACGGCAGCAGGGCGGGGAAGGGCTTGGAATTGGAGCCATCCGGATAAAACAGGCGCACCGCTTCACGGATCACGGTGCCCAGCATCAGCGTAGCCAAAAGCGTGTTGAGTGGCAGCGCGCGGTGCAGTGGCAGCACCAGGAAACGCGCAATCACGACCCCCAGGAGCCCGGTCACGGCAACGGCGCTCAGCACCACGGCAATCAGGTGCACCACGGGCGAGGCAATGCCCAGCGCGGCAACGCCGATCGACGCTGCCAGGCCGGCAAAGGCGCCCACCATCAGCACGTCGCCATGCGAAAACTTGATGACATCGAGGACCCCGAAGAACAGGGTAAAGCCAACCGCGACCATGGCATACACGATGCCAAGCATCAGTCCGTTAAGGACGTACTGCGCAAGAATGCTCAAAACAGGGCTCCAGCGGAAAACACCAAGGAAATGCAGGCGCCGCCGCTGCACCCGGCAAAGCAAGCCGGATGCAGCGACGCGCGCGCATCGATTACAGGCCGGCCAGCTTGCGCTTGCCCTTGCCGTAGCTGCTGTCTTCCCACACTACCCACTTGCCGTTTTCCACCACGTACTTGGTCACCAGCGGCACGATGTTCTGGCCGCGATCGTCAAACGTGACCTTGCCGATCAGGGTTTCCACATCCTTGGTGGCGCGCAGCGCTTGCTGCACCTTCTTGCGGTTTGGACCGACCTTGTCGATCGTATCCATCAGCAGGTTGGTGGCGGTGAAGGCAAAAGGACCGTAGGCCTCAGGCGGCTCGCTGTATTTTTGCTGCGTGTATTTACCGGTGAAAAAAAGGCCGCCGGGCAGTTTTTCCCAGGGTGCGCCTTCGATGAAGGCGAGCGAGCCTTCAGCCAGTTCTTTACCCACGCCCTGGATATAGGCGTCGGACATGATGCCGGAAGTGCCTTCGAACTGCGCCTTGATGCCCAGCTTTTCCATTTGCGTGCGGATGCGCACGCCCAGGGGCGTCAGGCCGCCGAAATAGATCACGTCCGGTTTCAGTTCGCGGATCCTGGTCAGTTCGGTGGTGAAGTCTTGCTGGTCGGAAGTGACGCCGAAGGTGGCGAGGATGGTGCCGCCATTCTTTTTCAGGAATTCCGAGAAATAGCGGTTGTGGCCTTTGCCGTAGTCGGTCGTGTCATGAATGATGGCCCACTTCTTGTAGCCCATGCCGGCCATGAATTTCGCGGCCACGTCGTTCTGGTTGATCATCGTGCCGTTGACGCGATGGATCTCCTTGAAGTCATTCCCGTAGGTGATCTCGGGCAGCACTGCGCCCCATACCACTGCCGGCATGCCGAAGCGGTGGTAGATGCCGACGGTGGCCATGGCCACGGCCGAACAGTAGTGGGTGACGCCGCCAATGATGGCATTGTCGGCCGCAACCTTGGTTGCGACCTGGACGCCGACGTTGGGCTTGCACTCATCATCCTGCGTAACCAGCTGGTAGGTGTACTTCGCTTTCGGATCCGCATTGCGCAAGCGTACCGCGAGGTCGGCAGAATTGCGCCCACCGAGCCCGATGGCAGAATTGCCGCCGGTGAGCGGGCCGACAAATGCGATCTTGACGGTGTCACGGGCGACAGCCGCCGTGGGCAGGGCCGCGATGGCGGCGACGACAGACAACGCCGCAGCCGCGACTGCGGTAAAGGTCTTGCGCATGGTGAACCTCTCGGGAGTGGTGGGGAGTGTGCTACCAAGCTGAGAGGCTAGTGAATTCTTTATTTTCCGTCAAGCAACAATCATGCGGGCAAAAAAATGCGCAGCCTGCCGCAAGGTGGCGGGCTGCGCACGCAGGGGGATGGCCCTTCAGGGAAATACCGGCGTATGCCAATCCCTTCCGCCGTAGCGCGTTTCAGGATGCCGCTCGCGCAACAGGCGCTCGATTTCGGTCACGCGGCTGGCCGGCACGTCGACCATCATCAATATCCGGCCCTGGTCAAGGTCGTCGTAGAACGACTTGAGGCGCGAGTTTGGCAAGGCGGCGGCAACCAGGCTGGCGGCCCAGCCCCCAAACAGCAAGCCTGCGCTGGCCGCAACCACGACCGCAGTGGCTTGCGCCGAACGCGAGCCGAGGTCGAAATACCAGACCACGAAGAGCCCCAGCAGCAAGCCCAGTATTGCCCCTGCCGCCATGCCATGTTCGGCGCCGCTCACGATATCGGTCTTTTGCAGCACACTGGCTTCGGGCAAATCATCCGGCAGCGGGCCGCCGCCAGTCATGAAATGGACATGCCGGGCTTCGATGCGCGCGAGCAGCAATTCATCCAGTGCACGGCGCGCATTTTCGACCTCGGGGAATACGAAAAACAAACGGTGTCGCATGGTGTCCTCCATGGAACGAGTAGTCTCTCCAGTATAGGAAGGCAGCCGCGGAATGCACGGACTGCGAAGGCAGTTTTGTGAGGGCGGCATGATCCGGCACAGGTCACGGGCTGCAGGCAGGTGCCGGGTCGCCGCAGGTATGTCGTTGCCATAAGAATCACGCTGGCTATCACGCGCGCACAGTGGCCCGAACGACGCTATCATCGGGCGTTTCCGCGTATCAGCGGAAAGGCGGGCAAGGCCAGCAAGGTGAGCTTGCAGGCCGGACCGACAATAACGACATCCAGTTCACATCCAGTTTCAAAGAGAGAAAAAGTGAAAATTGAAGACATACCAGAAGGACAAGTGAAGCGGCCGCGTCCGACTTCGCTGGCGGGTTTCATATTCATGTCGCGCTGGCTGCAGCTGCCGCTTTACCTGGGCCTGATATTGGCCCAGTGCGTGTATGTATTCCACTTCTGGGTCGAGTTGTCGGACCTCGTGGGCGCGGTGATGGGCAATACCACGGCGCTCAACCACATCGTCGACGCGGTCGCGATCGAAGGCGCGGTACGGCCCACCAAGCTCAATGAAACCATCATCATGCTGGTGGTCCTGGGCCTGATCGACGTGGTGATGATTTCCAACCTGCTCATCATGGTGATCATCGGTGGTTACGAAACCTTCGTGTCGCGCCTGAACCTGCAAAGTCATCCGGACCAGCCAGAGTGGCTGTCCCATGTGAATGCTTCCGTGCTCAAGGTCAAGCTGGCCACGGCCATCATCGGCATTTCATCGATCCACCTGCTGAAGTCCTTCATCAATGCGGCCAATTACGATCCCAAGACCCTGATTGCGCAAACCTCGATACACGTGGTGTTCCTTGCGTCAGCCATGGCCATCGCCTATTGCGACCGGCTGATGAATGCTTCGCAAGTGCACGCGTCGGCGGCGCAGCACTGACAAGGCAGGGGCGGCGCCGGCAGTAAGGCGCAATCCCTTCCGTTTGAAAGCCGTTTGAGACGGAAAAAATGCGGCAGCTGCGCCGGCTCCCGCAAAGTGCCGCAAGCGCCCTCCCACCAAGGAGAGGGCGCGGTGGGATCGAATTGGATCGGCAATGAAGAAAGGGCCGTGCCAGACTGGCTAACACCAGTCTGGCACGGCCCTTTTACCTGCACGGGCCTTCTTGTCGCTGCGCCTTATGCCGCCGACATGGCGTCATGGGCGTGAGCGACTGGCTGGCAGCGCGGCTGCCGGCTGGCGTCC
>JAQGMC010000059.1 GCA_028292545.1 Paucimonas sp. | reverse complement strand
TCAACTCGGAGAAGGTAATGGCTTTTGTTCCAGGCGCGGGCGGCAAGCAAGCGGAGAAAATCGGCGAGACGACTCCCCTCGTACCAAAAAATCCCCGCGGTGCGCCGCCGCCGCCCAATGCGCAAGGGCCGTCCGCGCCGCAAATGGTGCACGGCGACGAGGTGCGTCGTAGCGACGCGCAGCTCACGGCCTTGCCCGCGGCACCCGACGCCCAGCCACCGGCACCCTGGCAGCAGCAAGCCCCACGGGTTCCCTTCGTCAGCATCAGTCCGGTGATGCTGGATTCGTGGGAAATTGAGTTCATCCAGAACCTGAGGATCGCAGCGGGAGTGAAGCCGGCGACGAATGCGCAGGCGTCGTTCGGGCCGCAAATGGTTCACGCCGACGACGTGGGTCGTCGCGACGATCAGCTCCCGGCCTTGCCCAACGCACCCGGGGCGCAGCTACCCGCGCCTTGGCAGCAGCAAGCCTCAAAGTTTCACGCCGTCAGCACCAGTCCGATGCTGCTGGACCCGGTGGAAATTGCGGTCATCCAGACCCTGAGGAAGGCAGCGGGAGTGACGCCAGCGACGACTGAGCCCGGCCCGGTCAAGCAAAAAAAAACCAAACAGGAAAAAACCAGAAAGAAGAAGGCTGGCCAACAAGACACAGGCCAGGCAAAGCCGGCAAAGTCGCGCCGCGTGTCGACGCCAGAAGCGCTGGCCTCCCATCCTGTTGCAAAACAAAGGAAGAAGTCCGAGGCCAGCGGCGAGCACCACGCCGGCAAATCGCGCCATGTCCGCAGTGGCAGCGCGCCGGTCAAACTGCGCAAGCAGGGTACGCCTGACGCGACGGTGGTGGAACAGCGCAAGAATTTACAGGACAGGTTCGTCGCGGCCTGCAAGGCGGGAGATCTTAATCGCATGCGGCGCCTCGCTCTCCGGGCGCAGGAAACAGGTGTCAAGCTTGATGTCAATCTCCTGACGCCCGGCGGGAAGAACATGCTCAGGTTGGTCGCGGCGCGCGGAAACCTTCCTGCCATCGAGCTCCTCGTCGGAATGGGAGCCGACCTGAATCAGGTGGATCGTAAGGGTCGTAGCGCATTTTATTGGGCTGCGATGGCGAACCGTGCTGGCGTGCTCGGTTTCCTGCTTGAGAGCGGGGCAAATCCCGAACTCGCCGATGCTGAAGGCATTTTCCCGATATGCGCGGCTGCGGCAGCCGGCGCAATCGCGTCCGTCATTGAACTGACCGAGCTTGAAATTGACCTGCACCTGACTGAGTGGAATGTCGGACAGAATCCGCTTCTGACCGCGGCCCGGGCAGGTCATTCGGCCATCGTGGAACGGTTCCTGATCGATTCCCTGGTGGAGAAGGAGCCGCAACCCAAGGCGAAGTTGAACGTTTCCTATTCTGGGCAAAAGGTCGATCGCGTGGCTCTGGACAGCGTAAAGGTGGATTCTTATTACGAAACTGCCTACGCCCTCGGATTCAGGGGAGAAGTGGGCCAGGGACGGCGCCAGTACCAATCCCTGGAACACGAAATGGCGGCTGCAGACTTCATGTTTCGCCGCAACTTCGGGGAAACAGAACTCGATCTCGTGATGAAGGAAGTGGCAGCTGAAGCGGTCGTCCATGCGGCCCGCCAGGGCCACTGCCATGTCGTCAGGGTTTTTGCGGCGCATGGCATTTCCCTTGACGCCTGGGACGACGATGAAACGGCGTTGACGGCTGCAATCGACAACGGACGGGCTGAAATGGTCGAAATCCTGTTGCGCCATGGCGCGGACGCCAACAAGGTCGACCGCAGGCGCATCAGTCCGCTTGCGCATGCAATCCAGGCAAACAGTGTGGAAATGGTGAGATGCCTGCTGCGGCACGGCGCAGAGGCGGCTATCGCTGGCATCGCCGGCAGCTCGGCGCTGGAATACGCACGATCCTTGCCTGGGCGTTCGCCAGTGATCATTGATTTGCTCAGAGCAGCCGAGTCAAGGGCGCTTGCTTCTTCCAGCGGCGGCAGTTCGAGCATTCGTGGCGAGGATGCTTCCACCCTGGTCTCTTTGCAGTAGGGCGAGTCCGCCGGCCGGTCACCTTCGGAGGAACCTTTCACGCGTCCACGGTACCGAGCGCATTAATTTTTCAACTCGGAGGATGCAATGAGTTCCACGCCGAAGGTGACTGGCGTCACACAGTCAGGCAAGCGTAAATTGCCGGGGATCCGCAAGACTTCACCCGGCACCCCCACGGCGCGGCTCGTCACCGGCCCAGCCGTGAACCGCACCCAGGCATCGCTGTCTTCCACGCCAACGCAGGACAGGGGTGCCAGGGTTAGCTGGGCCACACTGTCAAAGCCACGTGATCCAGACCCAATGGATGTGCTGCTGTCGGGAGCCGAGGATAGCGAAGCGCCGTCTTACGCAATTCGCGATCGGAGCGGCTGGACGCCCCAGGTGCTGAGCTTCGATGCACCTGCGACGGCGCTGCCCGGTGGCGTCATCGCGCCGCGGCAGCAGGACGCGAAAAAGTCGAGGGAAAAGCGGGGGGACGGCGTTAACGAAAAGAGACCACGAAACGGCGCAGTCAATGGCGTAGAAAGCAGCACAGGCAAGCGCGCGGACAATACCCTGGCAAAGCTTGAGGCAAACGAAAAAGAACGCGCTTGGACGACCAGTGCGAGAAAGCCGAAGAACGTACGGCCCGCATCCCCCTACCGCCAACAACAAGCACGTGTCGAATCGGACCACAGCAGGCACGAGCCGCAACAGCAGCAACAGCAACAGCAAGCAGCAGTAAAGATTGACAGCCCCGGGAAGCCGCCCTCGCGTACACGTCGCGCCAGTGCACCGGCCACGCCTGTCAGCCGGCACGGGGAGCGCCCCCCGGCAATCCCGGCCAGCGCCCGGGAAGAGGATGCGTCTGTACAGTCGGCGGAAATACTGAAGGTTTTCCAGAAGGTGGTTGCCGATTCCCAAATTGACCTCAACCACCTGGCGATCATTCGCTCCGCGCTGCATCGCCTGGAGATCATCGACCCGCCACGCCAGGCAGCGCCCGTGGGCATGCAGAAGCGATTCCAGCGGGCCGTAGCGCGCAACGATACGGTCGAGCTGGCTCGTATTGCGGAAGCTGCGCATGTCGGCGGCTGGCGGCTCGATGCCAATGTCACGCTGGATCGTGGCAGGACGCCGCTTACGACAGCGGCGTCTCATGGCTGGGTCAAGATGGTGCCGCTGCTGGTCGACCTGGGAGCGCGGCCGGGCTTGCTGGACGCGACCGGCATGACGCCGCTCTACCTGGCTGCAATAAAGAATTTCTCTAATACGGTGGCGAAAATACTGGAAGCCGGCGCCAATCCCCGGCAACGTGTCGATGGACTATTGCCGATCTGTGCCGCCGCTGCAGCGGGTGCTGACAAAACCGTCGCCCAGCTGCTTGAATCGGGGAAGCTGCCCGTGCTGAGCGACCCCCACGACGATCCCTTGCTCACTGCGGCCAGCGCGGGGCAATGCAAGGTAATAGAAGCGATCTTCGATGTGCTGGGCCGCCACGACCCGGATGGCAGTTTGACGCTTTACGGGGCAACCGTGCTGGCGGCAGAAAACGCTCTTGTGGCCGCAGCCCGTGCCGGAAAAGAAGAAGCGGTCAGCGTCATCATCGCTGCAGGAATCTCGCCTGACGATTGTGGCAGCGACGAAGAAACCGCACTCACCGCCGCCTGCGCACGGGGCTTGAAAGACATAGCGGAAGTGTTGTTGCGCCATGGCGCCAGTGTGCACCTGCATGACGAGCGCGGCTGCAGTCCCTTGCTTGCGGCCGCACAGGGTGGCCATCACAAAACGGTAAAGCTCTTGCTCGCCCACGGCGCGGATGCCAGCGCGGCGGATGACAGCGGCCAAAGTGCAATGCAGCTGGCGCTGGAGACAGGCGACCAGAAGCTGCTGGCCCTGTTGAAAGGAGCGCCAGGAACACAATCGAAAAGCGCCACGCATGACTGACGCTTCCTGGTCCCGGAACTTTTCCGGGCGCCTCGCTACGTAGCGGAGCCATATTTTCAACCTGAGGATTGCGATGCATTCTGCGCCAATCGGTTCGCCTGACTCGCCCGCCTGGACTGGGGCTGGCCAGCTCAATTCCGCCAGCCCGGCGCACGCGCCTGTTACGCCCGCCACGCAGCCACTGCTCACTGCCGGCACGCGTCATGCTGGCGCTGTCCCCGTGCAGCAGCAAGGGCATGTGAGTCGAGGGCAAGCAGCCATCATTGCGCCAACGGTGCAGCCGAATTATCACTGGCAGCCATCGGTGTCAGCGCCGCAAACTATCGTCCTCCATCGACCGGGATGGGGGCCGAATCCTTTTGACTTCAGTGAGTCGGTTGCACACGGGGAAGGCAATACCTTATGGGAGCAGCAGACGCTGCTCGAAAAGGGCAATCCCGTCAGAAGCGAACATTTGACCGAGCACCGCGAAGAAAAGAAAAGGCGCACAAAGCAAGCCCCTGAGCTGAAGACCGGCAGTGACGTCCAGCCAAAAGACCGGTCTGGCGTGAAGCGCCGCGTCAGTGCCCCTGTAACGGCTGTGGGCTATGACGATGACTCGGATAGCGCGCGACACCCAGGTGCCGAGAGCGCACCGGGACCCGGTTGGAAGCAGGGTTCAACTGCGCCTGCGGTCAAGGCAAAAGGCAACGACATCATCAAGCCGTCTTTGCGCATCGCAGAACCGCGTTCAGACCGGCCGCAGCATTGGCTGCGGGCCAGAGGCGAGCAGCCCTGGCGGGCTGCACCACCTGAAATGCAAAAGCAATTCCTGCAGGCTTTAACCGGCGAGGCCGCACTGCTCAACAATATCTTCCATACCGGGAAAGAAGAAGGCTGGCGGATCGACCCCAATGCCACGCTCGCGTCCGGGGAAACGCCGCTGACACTTGCTGCAAGAAAGGATTGGCAGGAGAAGGCCGCGATCCTGGTTGCGATGGGCGCGAACCCAGACCTGGCCGATGCAGCGGGCAGCAGTCCGCTGCTGGCCGCTGTGCAGCATGAGAATGACAAGCTCATTGAATGCCTGGTCGCCCTGGGCGCTCATCCCGACCTGAGCGCCCAGGGCATGACGCCAGTCATGCATGCCGCAACACGCGGTGCACAAGCCTGCGTGGGCGCATTGTTGAGAAAAGGCGCAACGCTGGTCCTGCGCGATTCAGATGTCCAGAATCCGCTTTACGCCGCTGCGAAAAACGGCCATGCCGGTGTTCTGCGGGAGATATTCAAGTGGGCCACGAAGAACAAAGTGCTGGACAGTCGCGTAAGGCTGTCGGCCCAGATTGCGGTGATCGTTGCCGTACAGGCTGGGAAGCCTGACCTCATTCCTGTGTTCGTCGAGCATGGCATCTCACTGGAATTTGATAAGAATAACTGGCCCCGCATATCACCGGACTCCGACAAGCGTAACTGGCGTAGCGCGCTCACTCTCGCTTGCGAACTTGGCGCCAACGAAGCCGTGCAGATTTTGCTGGAGCACCGCGCCGACATCAACCGCAGGGATCGCGATGGGGTCACGCCGCTCATCACCGCCGTTCGGCATCGCCGAAAGAAAACCGTGAAGCTTCTCCTGGAACGTGGCGCCAACCCGGTGGTCGTCGACGACTATGGTCATACCGCCCGGCAGTATGCGCAGGAGCTGGCCAGCAAGGAAATGGTGGCCTTGCTGGACAAGTACAGTGTTGACCACGTCTAAGGAAAAGAAATGCATTCCGTATCCCAAGCACCTGATACCGCGGCCCCTCGCCAGCAGGTTTCGGCAGTCGCGTCCATAACACCCGTCACAACTGCACCCGCCCATACCGAACCAATTTTAGGTACAGGAACACGGCATGCCACCCATGCGCCACTCGGCGCAGCTCCGCTGCAGCAACAGCAGATGTGGCATTTGCAGCAAATGCAGATGCGGCAAATCGAGCAGCAACAGCAGCACCAGCAGCAACAGCAACCGCAGCAGCAACAACAGCAACAACAGCAACAACAGCAACAACAGCAGCCAATCCAGGCCGGTCCCATATGGCAGGCGCCTTTGCATGTTTTACCTGCGTCTGGCGATTACTATGGACCTCCATTCGTGTTTGCCTCCGTGCCCGCCCCGAAACCGGTGCAGTTCACTGGGCCGCAATTGCTCGCTTACGACGGGTCCACAAAGCAGCCAAGTCCGTTCGACTACAGCGAAGTAATCGAGGGCCCGACACCGCCCCTGCAAATGCCGGGCGCGCTGCTTCCGGTGCAAAGAGAGCCTCAAAAAACGCCAAAGAAAGAGGAGAAGAACGAAGCGAGGCTACACCGCGGGCGGGACAGGTCCAGCGAGACAGCCAGCGGTCTCCTCGAGAGGAAGGCGCGGCGTGCAAGCGCTCCTGTCGCGCTGACCAGGCACGCGCGGCAAACAGCGCTAACGATTGCGCCTGCAAAACCGGGCGGCGATGTGACTCACAATTCCTTGGCCATCGTCGAGCACGGTGCGCCACTTGCGCTGCCGCAGCGAGCCCTTGTCTGGCGCGCCGCGCCAGCCGGCATGCAAGAAAAATTCCTGCTCGCGGCCGAGGGTCAAATATTCAAGCTTCTCAAAATATCCAAGGCAGGTGAAAAAGAGGGCTGGCGCCTTGACGCCAATGCTTGTCTGGCGTCTGGCCATACGCCGCTCTCGCTGGCCGCGGAAAACGGTTGGCTGGGCTTCATACGCATCCTGGTGGAGATGGGGGCGGACCCGAATCTGGTCGATGTGCGGGGCGATACGCCACTCATGCGAGCGGTTCAGCGTGGACACGAAGATTTGGTCGAAGAGCTGATCCTTCGCGGTGCGGATCCGGACCAGCCGTCGAACGGCACCACCCCGGTCATGTATGCAGCGGCTAACGGTGGCGTGCTGGGCCTGCAGGTGTTGTTGGAGAAAAACGCAACACTGCCGCTCGGGACCACGGATGAGGACAACGCGCTTTTCGGTGCTGCATTGCACGGCCACCGCGGCGTGGTTCGTGAAATCCTGAAGCAGGCAAGCACGAAGAATGGGCTGGATAGCCGCGTCAGGAAAGCGGCCGAAAATGCGCTGGTTGTTGCCGTACGCGCGGGTCAAACCGAGCTGGTTGCCATGTTCGCCGACGAAGGCATATCACTGGACCAGGGACGCATCCGGAAACGAAGCGCGCTGACCTGGGCTTGCGAGCACGGTCCGAACAAAATCGTCGAGCTCTTGCTGGACAACGGCGCCGGGATCAACGTCGCGGACGACACCGGAACCACGCCCTTGATTGCCGCCGTAAAACATCGGCAAAAGCCAACGGTGAAACTCCTGCTCAAGCGTGGCGCAGACGTGAAAACGATTGATGGCACCGGCCTGACTGCCCTGGACCATGCATTGGCGCTCGACAGCAAGGAAATGACGGGCTGGCTGTATAAGCACGGCGCCTGATCGGTGCAGGATGCGACCGGCATGCTGCCTGTTCGCAAAACCCGGCAGGGGCCGATGCAGTGACCGGCCCCGCCGCGTGCATTAACCCTTCAAGTCCGCGATCAAATCGATGTAACGCTGCATCGCTTCTTCACGGCCGGTGCCTTTCAATCCATTCCAGGCATCCCACTTGGCACGGCCTACCATGTCGGTCAGGCCGGGCCGCTCGCCTCCGGCATCGCCAGCCGATGCCTGCTTGTAGAGGCTGTAGATCTTCAGCAGGGTCATGGGATCGGGCCGCTCCGGCAAATTCTTGGAGTCGGCAACCGCTTGCGTGAATTGTTCTTGTAAGTCCATCGGCGCGCCCTCAGACCGCCAACAGTTCAACATCGAAAATCAGCGTGGCATTCGGCGGAATCGCGCCGCCCGCGCCGCGTGCGCCATAACCCAGTACCGATGGAATGACCAGGCGACGCTGGCCGCCTACTTTCATGCCCTGCACGCCTTCATCCCAACCCTTGATCACGTGGCCTGCGCCCAGCGGGAAATCGAAGGGATCGCCGCGGTCCTTGCTGGAATCAAATTTCTTGCCCGGCGTGCCGTCCTGGTTCTGCAGCCATCCCGTGTAATGCACGGTCACATGGGTGCCGGCGCGGGCTTCCTCGCCCGTGCCTGGCACGGTGTCTTCATATTGCAATCCGGAAGCGGTAGTGACGGTCGGCATGATGATCCTTTTTGGGTTTAGGGTAAGCGTCGGATTGTAGCAGCGCTGCCGCGCGCGCCGCTTGGCCGGCCCAGACCGGATAGAATGATTCGCGCCGTGCCGCTGCAAACCCCGTCGACTGTCGAAATGGCGAATGAATGCGATTGCTGTTGATTTCTTTTTCCCGCGCGCTGGTCTCACAACTGCATTGGCGCATGCTGATGCTGACGATTACGCCCTTCCTGCTGTCGCTGCTACTCTGGGGCCTCTTGCTGGCGCTGGGGCTGACGCCCATGATCGACACGCTGCATGCCGCGTTCGGCGCCAATGACTGGTTCCAGCATGGCGGTGAGGCGATGGACAGCCTCGGGCTGGGCGGCTTGCGCGCCTTGATGGTGCCGCTGCTGGCGATGCTGTTGCTGTTGCCGGTGGTGATATTTACGGTCTTGCTCTTCGTCGGCATCGTGGCCGTGCCCTCTATCTTGCGCCACGTGTCGGCGCGCCACTATCCGGCGCTGGAAAAGCAGCATGGCGGCTCGACCTGGGGCAGCGCCTGGATGTCGCTGGCTTCGTTTGCTGGCTTTGCCGTGCTGTGGATACTGACCCTGCCACTGAACCTGCTGCCTCCCTTCACTTTCATGCTGCAACCCTTGCTGTGGGGCTGGCTCACTTATCGCGTGATGGCTTATGACGCGCTGGCCGAACATGCTGCCAGCGATGAGCGCCGGCGCCTGATACGCGCGCATCGCTGGCCGCTTTATGGCATTGGCGTGGCCGCCGGCGTGATGAGCACCGCGCCGGCCCTGGTGTGGCTGGCAGCGCCGGCCGGGCTGTTGCTGCCCTTCGTGCTGCCGCTGCTGGCGGCGCTGGCGATCTGGCTGTATGTCGTCGTATTCGTTTTTTCCGGACTGTGGTTCGTGCATTACAGCTTGCAGGCGCTGGAGAGTGCAAGGCTAAGCCAGCCCGCCGTGGTCGTGCGCGGGCCCGACGATGCACCCATGCTGCGCGACTTGAACTGAAAAACGCCGCCATCGCCGTGGCGCGAGCTGCATCCAAACCATCCAACACATTTCAAAAAAGGGTGAACCCATCATGGCATTCGGTCTGATCATCATTGGCGACGAAATCCTTTCCGGCAAGCGAGCCGACAAACACTTTTCGCGCAGCGTGGAGCAATTGCAGGCGCGTGGCTTGCAACTGGGTTGGGCGCAATACATTGGCGACGACCCGGCGCGCATCACCGCCACGCTGGAGCGCAGCTTCGCCAGCGACGATATCGTATTCAGCTTCGGCGGCATCGGCGCTACGCCCGACGACCACACCCGGCAATGCGCGGCGGCTGCGCTGGGCTTGCCCCTGGCGCTGCACCCGGAAGCGAAGCTGAAGATAGAGGAACGCATCACGGACCAGGCGCGCGAAGCCGGCGTTGCGCCGCAATTCAATGCGCCGGACAACCTGCATCGGCTGAAGATGGGGGAGTTTCCAAAGGGCGCCCACATCATTCCCAATCCCTACAACAAGATCCCGGGCTTTTCGGTACTCAATCCCGGCGGCAGCGGCGCGCATCATTTCGTGCCCGGCTTTCCAGTGATGGCAGGCCCGATGGTGGAATGGGTGCTGGACACGCTCTATCCACACCTGTTCCACCGCACGGCCTGGGTCGAAGAATCGGTGGTGGTATATGGCTCGATGGAGTCGACGCTGACGCCGCTGATGGAAGCAGTCGAGGCTGAATTCGGGATGGTCAAGGTATTCAGCCTGCCCAGCATGGGCGATGGCGGCCGCCGGCGTCATATCGAACTCGGGGTGAAGGGCAATCCGCAGCAGGTGCAGGTGGCGTTCGAGCGGCTCAAGGCTGGGTTGCAGGACCTGGGCGTGGAATATGCGCCGCCGGAATCGGCGGTGCTCTCCCCAGGCGATCCGGCCTAGGCTATTCGCCCGCCTTGCCACTATATTGCACGATCGTGCGACAAACCGTACACTTTGCCAGGCGGGCGATGCGGCTTGTGATGAATGGGGCGCCACAAGAAAGAAGACCTGCCGGCATTCCGCGCCAAGCGCGCGCCTGACCTCACGGGCCGCTTAGCGCAGGCCGCACACGCATCCAACAGCATTTCACGGGCACTCGCCAAGCCGTCAGCGCCCACAGGAGACGACATGAACGGATACCAACGCAACCAGAACCCGCGCGCCAGCTGGATGACGCCGGAACTGGATTTGCTGCAGGATGCGGCGCTGCGCTTTTTCGAGGCGGAATTCGTGCCGCATGAAGCGCGCTGGTCCAAGGCCATGCTGATGGACCGGGAAGCCTGGAACAAGGCGGGTTCGGTCGGCTTGCTGTGCGCCAGCATTCCGGAGGAATACGGCGGCGGTGGCGGCACTGCCGCCCACGACCTGGTCATTTTCGGCGCCCAGGCGCGCTGCCTGGTCGGCAGCTTCGCCAATGCGGTGCACAGCGGCATCGTGGCGCACTACCTGCTGGCTTATGGCAGCGAAGAACAAAAGCAAGCCTGGCTGCCGAAGATGGCAAGCGGCGAGATGGTTGGCGCCATCGCCATGTCCGAACCGGACGCTGGCTCGGACTTGCGCAGCATCCGCACCCGCGCTCGGCGCAGTGGCGACGAATACATCATCCACGGCTCGAAAACCTTCATCACCAATGGCTATCACGCGGACCTGGTTTGCGTGGTGTGCAAAACCGGTGAGGGCAATAGTGGGCGCGACATTTCCATCATTGTCGTGGAAACGAAAGACTTGCCCGGCTTCAGGCGCGGGGGCGTGTTGGAAAAAATCGGCAACAAGGGCACCGATACCGCGGAATTGTTTTTTGATGAAGTGCGGGTGCCAGTGGCCAACCTGCTGGGCCCGGTGGAAGGCCAGGGTTTTCGCCAGTTGATGGAGCAGTTGCCGGTCGAGCGGCTGTATATCGCCAATGCCGCGGTCAACCAGATCGAGCGCGCACTGGAACTGACCACGGCCTACGTGCAGGACCGCAAAGTCTTTGGCCAGCAAC
>JAQGMC010000126.1 GCA_028292545.1 Paucimonas sp. | reverse complement strand
GCCGGCTTTTGTCATGGAATACGTATCCAAGGATACGCGATATTACCGGGAAGCAAGTCTTCACGGTGTGGTCGTGATGGTAAAGCTGGCAGACGTCTTGGTGCCGGCCGTGATACCGGCGCCAGAAGGAATGGTCAACTTGGCGCCCACGTAGAGAATATTGGGATGAGTTGTCGTGGATGATTGCGCGGTGGTGAAGCTGCCGACCGTCCAGGTGGACGAACCGCCACTCATCGTGACGGAGGCCGGTGACACAGTCGCGGCGTAGGCGCTGCAACTCTTGCCGCAGCTTCGCATGTCAACGTTGTATTGGGCCGCGCCCGGCGAGCCGCCCGCTTTGAGTATGATGCCGCCGCTGGTCGTCCTCGTTCCGGTAACCGGGTTTATCGTGATGGAGCAATTCGAGCACGAGCCCAGCACCGCAAAACTGCCGAAGTCGAGCGTCCGTATCGTGGAAACGATCAGGGTCGAGTCCGCTGCCACTGCGCTTTGCAGTGGAGCGGTCGCAAGGCACAAGGCCGTAATCAAAACTTGAAGCGTCCTGGACATGATGTTGATGGCAGCCGCGGCTGCAGCCACAGTCCCCGCTTCAGTTGTAATTTACCGACAGGCTGACCGCGCCGGGCACGACGTCGGACGGCGCCTGGCTGATCACGATTGAAAGCCGGCCGCCGCCTGTCAGCGGCTGCGCCGCCAGGATCAGTCCCGCCGATCCTGTGGGCAAGGCAATGGCCGCACCCGGCGCCGTGGCATCGCTGGCAGCGCTGCTGGCAGGAGCCAGGCTTGCTGCCGCGCTCGAAGCCGCCGACGTGGCCGAGGGCAGTTCCACGACATAAGAAGAAGTGGTATCGCCGCCCACGCTGAATGAATACGCGGTGCCGCCTTCGAGCGGCGTCACCGATACGCCGGCCACGGTAGTGGTGTCGCCAGCACTGGTGCTCGTGACTGATGCCGAAGTCGCGGCGGGCGCTGGCGTGCTTGCGCTGGATGTGCCGACCCGCCCGGTGACGGCCGGCATGCTGACGACGATATTGAAGGATGTTGAAACGACCGTGGGGGCAATCACGGTCGCCGTGGCCCTTCCCTGTACCGACGCGGCATCGACTTCACCCGTGCCAGCCATCCAGATCGTACCGACGGCCAGCGACAGGATGGTCAATCCTGGAATCGATCCTGCCGCAAGCCTGTTCGCCATGGCGCTGGTCTCAGTTGTAGTCAACAGTGACGGTATAGGTGCCATTGTAGGTGCCGGCCGCCTGGTTGCTGCCCACCGTCAGTATGCCGCCCACATCGAAACTCGCGGCGCCGCCTGACAGCGTGCCGACGGTCGGGTTGCTGGCAACGCCAGAAACCGCCAGTGCCATCGGCGAACCGGCGCCGGTCAGGCTGCCATCAACGTAGCTGATGCCGAAAGTGTTGGTGCCCGTTCCCGTGACGCTGAATTTGCCGACTGCAGCGGCGCTGCCGGTGGGGAACACGACTGTGCCGGTCGAGCTGCGTGCGCCCGCCGAAGTCAGGGTGATGGTGCCGCCGGTGTTGCCGGCAAAGGTGCCGAAACTCAGGGCCTGGGTCTGTGCGATGGTCATCGTGGCCAGCACGGTTGCCGATGCGGTGGCGGTGACGGTTGCAGCGCTGGCAGTGCCGGCCAAGCCGAAGGCGGCGAAGATTGCGACTGCTACGCCAATTGCTTTGTTTGAAGATTTGGACATTTTCGTAAACTCCGGAAAGTGAGTAAGCGGCTATTTCGGATGTCTTATGGCGCGGCAGCCGTTTTGAAAGGACTCGGTTTCCGGGCGTCAATTAACGGTACGAAATGTACTGATAGTTGCAACAAGAAAAAATGTCAAAGAATTAATTTTTTGAGGAATCGAAGAAATATTTGTAAAGTGTCGGAACCACGCGTCACTTTTTGTTACCGGCCGGAAATTAAGTTTCCTCATAGAAAATATCCAAGCATTTTCAACAACTTGCCGCAGGCTCCCGCCCGGGAAGATGCGTGAACTGGACGGTCAGGCGATGTTTTGCAGATGTCCCCAGCAGCGGTGGAGAACCTTGTGGACAAGTCCACACCCACGCTAACAAGTACTTGTTTCAAAACGACTTTCTCTTATTGCTTTAAATCAAGGCAGCCCGCGGCCGCCACTTGAACCGGCCCACCGGTGACACAATTGGCGTGCCGTTCGGCAAGCAGGCTTATACATGTAAATGGGCGCCTGTTCGGTCGTGAATTTCCATCAGTTGCCGCGCAATCGGGCGCGCTGGTGCCGCGGCGCTGCCTTGCGCAGCTGTGAAAACCGGTCAGGGAGGGACAGCGGGGTTATGAACTTCGTGCAGATGCGGCTGACGGCCGCCGCGGCCATTGAGGCTGGCGGGACGGCCGGCGCAAGCGCCGGGATCCCGGCTTTATGTACCGGCGCGCTCGAGGACCTCGATTGCAGCATTTGGGAACTGCCACCAATAAGGCCCGCCTGCGCAGCCCGGGCTGATGCCGGGCAGGCCCGCTTCAGCCCGGGCCGGCTTCCTGCAGCAGCATGCTGGCTGGCGCCGGCGCGGCCAGCGCGTTGCGGTCGATTTCGTGCGCCGTTTGTGGATGCGCGAGGTAGTAACCCTGGAACTGGCGGCAGCCGCAGCTTTGCAGGAAGTAAAACTCGGCTTCGTTTTCCACGCCTTCGGCCACGACCGCGCAATCCAGTGCATTTGCCATCGCGATGATGGCGATGATCAGTGAACGGCTTTCGGGCACAGTCTGGATATCGTGCACAAAGGATTGGTCGATCTTGATGGTCGAGATCGGGAAGCGCCGCAGATAACTGAGTGACGAGTAGCCGGTGCCGAAATCGTCGAGTTCGATCGACAGGCCGGCGTCAGTCAATTGTTCCAGGCATGCCAGCACCGCATCCGGATTCGATGACAACATGCTTTCGGTCACTTCAATCTGGATCAGCGCCGGGTCGACGCCGGTTGCAGCCACGATGCGCAGCGCTTCGGCAGCGAAATCCTTGGCCTCCAGCTCCTTCACTGACACATTGATTGATACCGACAGGCGACGCCCGGATGCCTGCCAGGCGAGCGCCTGGCGGCAGGCACGCTCAAGCACCATGCGGCCGATCGGCACGATCAAGCCGCACTCTTCGGCATAGCGAATGAAAAGTTCGGGCGACAGCAAGCCGCGCTCGGGATGCTGCCAGCGGATCAGGGTTTCTGCGCCTATCGCCTGGCGCCCGCTATTGAAGCGCGGCTGGTACAGCAACACGAATTCATCGCGCGCCAGCGCCAGTTCGAGCTGGGCTTTCATTTCCGCCTTGGCCAAGGCTTCATCTGCCATGGTGGAATTGAACAGGCGGCAGCCATTGCGGCCTGCGCCCTTGGCTGCATACATCGCGATGTCGGCTTTCTTCAGCAATTCCTCGGCATTGGCGCCATCCTGCGGATAGTAGCTGGCGCCGATCGACAGGGTCAGCCGGTGCTGGCGATCATTGACAGTAATGGGCTCGCGCATCGAATCGAGCAGGCGATTGCAGACGGCGACCAGCTCATCGCCGCTGCGGCAATTGACCACGGCCAGGTATTCGTCGCCACCCAGCCGGGCCAGCATGTCGCCCGCGCGCAGCACGGCCGACAGGCGGGCCGTCAATTGCACCAGCAGCTTGTCGCCGCTCTGGTGGCCATAGTTGTCGTTGACGCCCTTGAATTCATCCAGGTCGATGTAGATCACCCCCAGGCTGGCATGCTCGCGCCGGGCGCGCGCCACTTCCAGTGACAGGTGGCGCTCGGCCGCGGCGCGATTGGGAATGCCGGTCAGGGCGTCGGTATCGGCTTGCTCCAGCAAACGCCAGCTATGCAGGCGCTCACGCCGCAGCAACAGCAGCGCCAGGAAGAAATAAACCACCAGCGACACGCCAAAGGCAATGAAGGCGACGGAATTGTTTTCGATCCAGCGCCGCCAGACGGCGCTTTCGGGCAGCAGGATGAGAATCGTTGCGTGCTGCCTTTGCAAGCGCTGGAAAGCGATGATGATGGCCGGATCGCCGGTCTGGAAGTCGCCCTCGATCGCAGTCTCAGCCTGCAAGGCTTGCACCAGGCCGGGAAAGCTGTCGAAGAACCCCGGCGCGCTGCGTCCGCCTTCGGCGATCACATAGCCGTTGGCATGCATCAGCAAGACCTGGGCGCCTTCGGGCAGCAATTCGGTTTGCCAGCGCCGCGTCAACTGGGCGAGTTTGACCTTGGCTTCAACCCGCCACACCGGGTGGCCGCGCTCGTCATGGCTGACATGGCTGATGCCGACTTCGGGGTTGTCGTAGTTCTGGTCAAAGCGCGGCACGCCCAGGTAGAAGCGCGCGCCGCCGCGGCTTTCCATCTCGAACAAGTCGCTCAACAGCCGCTGGCTGCGGTCGTCGCGGATGCCGGCGCTGTTGAAACTTTCCTTGCCCAGGCGATCAGTCAGCAAAAGCGAATCGATTTCGGGATGGCTGGCGCGCAAGGTGTCCCACATGGCTTGTGCATGCTCAACCGAGCGCGCCGGACCGACCGTGCGCGCAATTGCATCAATGCCGTAAGCCACCCCGGACAGGAAATCCTCGGACAGTCCAGCCAGGTAGCGGCTTTGCTGGATGATGGAATGGGTAAGTGCGCGCTTTTGTTCTTGCCAGCTGATGACGCCATAAATCAGCACCGTAACCAGCGCCAGCGCCCAGAAGCCGCCCAGCACTAGCCGCAGCGTGGCCGCGAAATCCTGGCGGTTGTGGCGCGAACGGTCGTCGAGCGACGCGCCGCCCGTTGAAAATGCCGTCATCGCTGCCTGAACACGCTCATGAACTTCCTCGCCACAATCCCTACCTTCGCCTTGCTGCGACGCAGATAACCCAGGAAAACATAGTCGGCGTGCTTGGGCGGACCGACCGGAATGTCAATCGGCCGGCCTGCCCCGGGCCCCAACTTCAATCTTCAAGTCGTCGCTGCGGGAACGGTCGGATTCCTCACGTCCATTGCGCACCACGCGCCGGAAACCGCTACGGGCGGCGGTGTGCCTTTACGGCCCCACGGCCAGTGGCCGCGCTGCCTGCGGCGATCCTATCAGATTTGCCGAACGCCTTGCAGCCCGGCAATAAGAAAGAGCGGTAGCGGGACACAGTCTGCACAAAGGTTTTCAAGCCGCGTCGACGCGCTTCACGCCTCGGGTTTGAAGAGGAAGCGGTTGCGGACGGTCATCATGCCGTCGAGGAAAGATTCAGGGAAATTGGTATTCAGCACCTGGGTTACCGCCTGCTCATATTCCTGGTTGATCAGGCTGGCGGCGGCGTCCCGGTCGGGATGGGTGCGCAGCAGGCAGCCCAGCGCCAAGTTAGCGGCAAGCAGCTGGCCGAGCGCATGGGCGACAGTCTTTTCAAGTTGTTCCAGGCGCTCCTGGTCAGTCTTCATCCGGACTCCTCGGTGGTGCGTGCAGTCATCATGCACGGCCAGCGCAGGCATGGCAATCCGGATCGCCGCCGCGGCGGATGCCTGCCCCGCCGATGCCTGCGTCCTGGGCTTCAGGTCTTTCCCGGGTCTTCAGCTTTCCGGCTCCGGCGCGGGAGCAATCCCGCCGTTGGCGCGTTCGGGGCTGAGCGCCTTGTGCGTATCCTGCCGGCTGACCCGATGCGGCCGGTACGGGTCTTCGGCCGGTTCATCCATCGGCAAGCTATGCTGGTCGCCGGAGACTTTCAGGCCGGCTTCATGGGGATCCGAGAACTGCGTGCGCATGCGATTGGGTTTCCTGATGTTCATGGCGTGGCTCCTGCAAACAGACCGGTTGCGGTCGACTCAATCCAGATGGAAACGGTAGACGCCCCGGCCTTTGGAAGATTCCCGCGCCAGGCCGACGCCAACACAATATGCGGCCACCCTTGCAGCATCGCAATATCGGGCACCGCCGCGATGGGATCATTTGCCTGCCCGTTGCCCCTGTCACCGGCCTGCCAACCTGTCCCCGCAAATCATGATCCCCCTGCCCCAGCGCTTGCTGCTGTCCCTGTTGGCCCTGGCCGCTCCGCTGGCCTGGGCTGCGCCGCAACCGCTGTGGGAAGCAGGCGCCGGCCTTGCAGTGCTGTCCCTGCCGGACTACCGCGGCGCCGACCAGCGCCAGTTGCGCACCCTGCCCCTGCCCTACGTGATTTATCGCGGCCCAAGGCTGAAGGCGGACCGCGAAGGCGTGCGTACCACCCTGTTCGACAGCGAAAGGCTGGAACTGAACCTGAGCGCGCTCGGCTCCCTGCCCACCGACAGCGAAGACAATACCGCCCGGCGCGGCATGCCCGACCTGAAAACCATCATCGAACTCGGACCTTCGCTCAACCTGCGCCTGGCGGGCACGCGCGCCAGCGGCCTCAACCTGCGCCTGCCGCTGCGCGCCGGTTTCACGCTGGAACGCAACGTGCGCCATGTCGGCTGGATATTCGCGCCCAATATCGCCTGGCACACGCGCAGCAGCAGCGCGATGCCAGGCTGGAATTTGTCGGCCAGCGCGGGGCCCATCTTCCAGGACAGCCGTTACAACAGCACGTTTTACGGCGTCACGCCGGCGCAAGCCCTGCCCGACCGGCCTGCTTTTGAAACCCGTAGCGGTTATGCCGGATCGCAGGCCACCTTCGCCATGTCACGTCGCTTTGCGCAGCATTGGGTAGGCGCTTTCCTGCGCTATGACTATCTCGGCGGCGCTGTTTTCGAAGACAGCCCGCTGCTGCGCTCGCGCACTGCCCTGTCAGCCGGCATTGGCCTGTCCTGGGTCTTCGGCCAATCGCAGACTATGGTTGAATCTGCCGATTAAGTTGTCATTTCGTCGTCGCAATACGCCAACACTGTCAAATAGCCAATTCCCGCCAGGAAACAAAAACGCTAAGCTCGGCTTTCCGCCGGGTGGTGCGGGCAGCTTGCTGCCCGTCTGCGGCATGAAGCGGGGATGCAATCGTGTCAACACGAAATTGGGCAATATGTGCTCGGCGCAGGCAGGTTGTGGCGTTGGCGGCGAGCTTGTCGCCCCTGCTGCTGATAGTGAGTTGCGCCGGGGCTGGCTTGCACGCCGCCGCCCCTGGCCCTGACGACACTGCACTGGCCAGCAGCCTGCGCGCCGCGCGCATGGCAGTCGAAACCAAGCCAGTGCGGATGCAGCCGATGAGCGCGCGCGAAGTGTTGCGCGAATGGGGCGCAATGCCAGGAACGGAAGTCGCGCTGCGCCGGGCGACGGCAAAAAGCCTTGCGGCAGCCGACCCGGGCTATCTGTCGATTTCTGAAATCCTGCGCAGTGAAACCTGCCACGGCTGCGAACAGAAACCGTTTCATCACTTCGTGCTGTCGGCCTCCCAGCAACATGGCGTGCCCCCCAGCCTGATCCATGCCGTGATACTGAAAGAGTCGCGGTACAACCCGGGCGCCACCTCAAACCGCCGCGCGCGCGGGCTGATGCAGATCATGCCCGGCACCGGCCGCTTTCTCGGCGTGCAACAGCAGCAGCATTTGTACGATCCCAAGACCAATATCCATGCCGGCACCGCTTATCTGAAATACCTGATGGAACGGCATCGTTCGGTGGATGAAGTGCTGGCCGCCTATAACGCCGGCTCAGGCAATGTGCGCAAGTACAAGGGCGTGCCGCCGTTTGCCGAGACCCGGCAATATGTGCGTGACGTGAAGCGCTTTTATGCGGCCACTGCTTCGCCTTTGGGGCCGTCGGGCGCCAAGATCGTGGCGGCACCGGCAGAGGCAACAACCAGCCTGCGTTGACAGCTCAGGGATAGTCCACAGGCGGGGCCGGTTGCGCCGCCACCTCAGGCAGCGGAATGAATTCGGTTTCGCCGGGCACGGCTGCGAAACGCTGCGCGCGCCAGTCTTGCTTGGCTTGCTCGATGCGCTCGGCCGAGCTGGACACGAAATTCCACGTGAGGTAACGCGGGCCATCGAGCGGCTCGCCACCGAGCAGCATTACGCGCGCCGGCTGACCGTTGGCAGCGGCCAGCGTGACAGCAGCGCCGGGCTTGAGCACCAGCAGCCGGCCAGCTTCAAAGATGCCATCCGGGCCCAGGTCGAGGGCGCCGTCCACGATATACAGCGCCTGCTCGCCATACTCGGCCGGCATGCCAATGCGGGCGCCGGCATCAAGCTGCAGATCCACATAAAACAAGTCTGACAGGGTCTGTACCGGCGAGCGGCGGCCAAAGAAACTGCCGGCGATGATGACGGCGCGCAGGCCTTCGCCCTCCAGCAGCGGCAAGTCATTCGCGCCATGGTGGGAAAAAGCCGGCGCCACTTCTTCTTGTGCGCGCGGCAAGGCGACCCAGCATTGCAGGCCGGCCAGTGCCGTGCCGCCTGCGCGCAATTGCGCATCGGTGCGTTCTGAATGGACGATGCCGCGCCCGGCCGTCATCCAGTTCACTTCACCGGGCCGGATCGGCTGCAGCGTGCCCAGGCTGTCGCGATGCAGGATCTCCCCCTGCATCAGATACGTCACCGTGGCCAGGCCAATGTGGGGATGCGGGCGCACATCCAGCCCGCGTCCCGGCGCAAACACGGTAGGACCCATCTGGTCCAGGAAAACGAAGGGTCCGACCATGCGCCGTTCGGCCGACGGCAACGCGCGCCGCACATGGAAGTTGTCACCCAGGTCGCGTGTGCGCGGCACGACGATGGTTTGCAAGGCACTGTCGGGCGGCAGGAAATCTGTCATCGAATTTCTCCGGTTGCATGGCGCCTGGGCGCCAGTCTCAGGGCAAGTCGCTCAGGGCAGGTCGCTCAGGGCAGGTCGAACAGCAGCACTTCGGCATCCTGCGCATTGTCGAGCAGGATTTGCGGCTCGTCGGTGAGCTTGGCCGCATCCCCCGCCTGCAAGGCCTGGCCATTGACGTCGACGCTGCCGCGCACCACATGCACATAAGCACGCCGCTTCGGGGCCAGCGTGTGCGCCACCCGCTGGCCGCCTTCGAGCACGGCCGCATGCACCAGCGCATCCTGGCGGATGGTGAGCGAGCCTTCGCGGCCATCGGGCGAGGCAATCAGGCGCAGCCGGCCGGTTTTGCTGACACTGTCGAAATGCTTTTCTTCATACGCGGGTTCGGTATTGCGCACATTCGGCTGCAACCATATCTGCAGGAAATGCACCGGCTCGGTGGTGGAATTATTGAATTCGCTGTGGCGCACGCCCGTGCCTGCGCTCATGCGCTGCACGTCGCCCGGGCGCAAGACAGAACCGTTGCCCATGCTGTCGCGATGCGCCAGTTCGCCTTCGAGCACATAGGAAATGATTTCCATGTCGCGATGGGCATGCGTGCCGAAGCCCTTGCCCGCCTGCACCCGGTCTTCATTAATGACCAGCAAGGGACCGAAACTGGTGTGATGCGGATCGTAATAATCGGCAAAAGAAAAACTATGGTGGGAATCGAGCCAGCCGTGCTGCGCATGGCCGCGTTCATTGCTGCGGCGAAGTTCGAGCATGATGATTTCCTTCGGTAAGGTCGGTGGCGATGATTGGTGGCGATAAGCGGTGGCGATAGCGGTGGTCGCTAGCCGCAGGCCAACAGGCAGGCCGGGCTGCTGCCCGCGTGGCGCGCTGGTCCTGCGCTGGTCGTGCGCTGGTCCCCGATTATGGCGCGAAGCCCGCCGCTATGCTTGCAACAGGCGCAAGCGCGGTCCCAGTTTGGGCAGCCACTTTTGCAGGATCTGGTACACGTCGCGGTCGAAAGGCTGCTGGCCGCGCGCCAGCAAGCCTGCCAGTTGCGCCTCGTCGAGCGCAGTGCCGACATAAGACCAGGCGTCGATCACATGCGTGGCCTCGCCTTCGCGCAAGCCGATTGCGCCCGGATACGGCCAGGGCTGCACATGCATGGCTTTGAGCGCTTCGAGCACCCTTGCGTCATGCGCATCCCGGTCTTCGCGACCGGCGCAGGCGCCGCTGCACTTGCCAACCTGGCTGGCGAAACAAGCCCGCCCTTTGGACTTCTCCAGACCCAGCAATAGCGGGCACAACTGGTGCGCTTCAGCCAGGCCCTGCAGCGCCTGTGTCGCCGCGCGCGAACTGGTGAACAAGCCGTACAACTGCGGATCATGCGCGAAGAACAGGTCGTCGCCGCGCGCCAGCACCGCCTGCAGGCGGCCAGCGCGTGACAGCAGGCGCCAGGAAAATAATTCCTCGCTCTGGCGCAATTGCCGGTTCGCGGCCGGCATGCATTGCTTCACCAGCCGCGCTTCCTGCAACAGCGCGCCCAGTTCACCGGCGGTCTCCACCCATTCAATGCGCTCGGTTTGCTGGCACAAGTTGAGTTCACGCTCGGACGCATGGTCGCCGCTGAAATGCGACATGACGCGCCGCCGCAGGTTGTTGGCCTTGCCCACGTACAGCGGCCACTCGTTGGCGCCATAGAAAAGGTAGACGCCATGCGATCGCGGCAAGCGTTCGAGCACGGCAGCATCGAGCTTCGGTGGCAGCGAGGGGCGCTTGGTCAGCTTGGCCACGACTTCGGCAATGGCATCGGCTTCATGCTCTTCATGTATGCGCTGCCAGAATTGCCAGATGAGTTGCGCATCGCCGAGCGCGCGATGGCGCTGCGCCACTTCAAGCCGGTGGCGCGCCACCAGTGAATCAAGGTTGTGGCGCGCATGTTCCGGATAAAGTTTGCGCGAGAGCCTGACTGTGCACAGCACCGAGGGCCGGAAGCTGTGGCCGGTCTGGCCGAATGCCTGCTTCAGGAACCCGTGGTCAAAGCGCGCATTGTGGGCAATGAAGATGCGGCCTTCGAGGCGGGCGTGGATCACATCCGCCAATTCCTCGAAGGTTGGCGCGTCGCGCACCATGTCATTGGAAATGCCAGTCAGCGATTGCACGAAAGGCGGAATCGGCATTTGCGGGTTGACCAGGCTGCTCCATTCGCGCACGCCCTGCTCGTCTACTTCGACGATGCCAACCTCGGTGATGCGGTCGCTGGCCAGCGTGCCGCCCGTGGTTTCAAGGTCGACGAAAGCCAGGCGCGGAAAGGCAGCCAGTTGGGGAACGTTCAGGTTGGACATGGAAGCGAGAGAAGGAAATGACAGGTCCCGGCGTGGCCGGCCTGTACAAAAAACCAGTATGCAGCCAAACAGCAGGCTGGGCAATAGCGACGAATCGACAACCCTGCGTCCCTGGCACCCGGCCAGCGCCACGCGCCAGCCGTGCGGCATGCTCACCGCCGCCACGCAAGCGCGGCACTTGGCCTAGAATGTGCCGGCCCAAGCGCGGCGCGCCAACGCCCGGCGCAAACCCGACACACAAGACCACCGACACACAAGACCAATCACCCAGGAGACCGGCAATGATCAACCGCGACAAGCTGTACATCAATGGACAGTGGACCAGCCCGTCTGGCCGCAAGACCATCGACGTCATCAACGCCTCGACCGAGGAAGTGATGGGACGCATTCCCGAAGGCGATGAGAAAGATGCCGCGGCCGCCGTTGCCGCAGCCCGCGCCGCCTTCGACAGCTGGAGCCAGACCACGCCTGCGGCGCGCGCCGGCTATCTCCAGAAAATCAAGGACGGCTTGAAAGCGCGCAGCGACGAACTGGCGCAATTGATCGCTGGCGAAGTCGGCATGCCGCTGAAGCTGGCCGGTCCGATACAAGTGGGTTCGCCGATTGCCAATTTCGGTTATTACGCCAAGCTGGTCACGCAATTCGAATGGGAAGAAACCAGCGGCAATTCACGCGTGCTGCGTGAGCCGGTTGGCGTTGCTGTGTGCATTACGCCGTGGAATTATCCGCTGCACCAGATTGCCGCCAAGGTCGCTGCAGCGCTTGCCGCCGGTTGCACGGTCGTGCTCAAGCCGTCTGAAGTGGCACCCCTGAACGCCTTCGTGCTGGCGGAAGTGATCGATGCCGCCGGCGTGCCAGCAGGTGTCTTCAATCTCGTCAGCGGCACTGGGCAAGTGGTGGGCGAAGCGCTGGTGCGCGATCCGGATGTGGATATGATTTCCTTCACCGGCTCGACCCGGGCCGGCAAGCGCATTTCGGAAGTTGCGGCCGCCAGCGTGAAGCGCGTGGCGCTGGAACTGGGCGGCAAGTCGGCCGCTGTGATCCTGGACGATGCGGACTTGCCTGCCGCCATCAAGGGCACCGTCAATGCCTGCTTCTTGAACAGCGGCCAAACCTGTTCCGCCCACACCCGCATGCTGGTGCCCGAGTCGCGCTATGAAGAAGCGGCCAAGATTGCCGCAGACATCGGCCGCAGCTTCACCGTGGGCGACCCGATGGGTGCCCAGGCCAAGCTTGGCCCCCTGGTATCGCAAGCCCAGCGCGAGCGCGTGCAAGCCTATATCCGCAAGGGCCTGGAGGAAGGCGCGCAGGTCTTGTGCGGCGGCCCCGATGCGCCGCCCGACCTGCCCAAGGGTTACTACGTGCAACCCACCATCTTTGGCCGCGTGCAGCCCGACAGCACGATTGCGCAGGAAGAAATCTTTGGACCGGTGCTGTCCATCCTCACTTACAAAGATGAGGATGAGGCCGTGCGCATCGCCAATGGCACGCCGTATGGCCTGGCTGGCGCGGTCTGGGCTGGCAGCGACGAGCGCGCGATGCAACTGGCGCGCCGCTTGCGCACCGGCCAGGTTGATATCAATGGCGGCAACTTCAACCTGTTCGCACCCTTCGGCGGTTACAAGCAATCCGGCCGCGGCCGCGAAATGGGCCCCTGGGGCATGGAAGAATTCCTGGAGTACAAGTCCCTGCAGTTCAAGCCGGCCAAGCCTGCGGCCTGAGCCAACCTCGCCTGCCAAGGGCCGCCGCCTGTAGTCGAAAGGCAGCGGCCTGGTGGCAGAACTTTAACGGCCCGCGTTCCTCGAAAGGGAGCGCGGGCCGTTCGCATTTGCATCGGTGCAAAAGGCCAGGCCCGATCCTGCAAGGGCGCGCATTGTGCAGCCGGTATTGAAAGGACTAACTACATGCAGGCAGAAAAGCAAAACAATCCCGAACTGGCGAAAGTCGCTGAAATGATTGCCGACATCAAGTTCGCCATGCTGACCACGGCAGAAGAGGATGGCACGCTGCGCAGCCGCCCCATGTCCACCATGCAGATGGATGCAGAGGGCAACCTGTGGTTTTTCACATCGGTGTCGTCCGGCAAGGTTGATGAAGCAATGTCACAGCGCCATGTCGCGGTGAACTATGCCCGCGCCGACAAGCAAGACTATGTATCGATCTCGGGCACCGCCAGTGTCGTGCGCGACAAGTCAAAAATGCAGGCGCTGTGGACACCCTGGATCAAGCCCTGGTTTCCCGATGGCCTGGCCGACCCGGCCCTGGTGCTGTTGAAAGTGTCGATCGATGAATACGAGTTTTGGGATGCGCCCGGCAGCGCAGTCAAGCGCGGCTATGGTCTGGCAAAGGCACTGGTGACGGGCAAGACCGACGCGCTGGGCGAAAACAGGCGCGGCAGCCTGCATTGAGCGGGGTTGCCTTGCCCTTGCCCTGCATCGGGCAAGGCTATGGCGCCACCAACGCCGCAAAAGCCGCAGTGAAAGCCGCAGCGGCAGCAGCCTATTCCACCGGCACCGTGCGCGATTTCGCCACTTCCGACGGCAGCACCAGGCCGCCGCCATTGCCCCATGAGGTCCTGACGTAAGACACGACGGCCGCCACTTCTGCATCAGTCATGAAGGGGCCGTAGGGCGGCATGCCGAAGGGGCGCGGGTTGCCAGCCGTGCTGGGCGGATAACCACCGTTGAGCACCATGCGCACTGCATTCACGGCCGACGGCGTCATCACCGAGCCATTGCCGCGCAAGGGCGGGAAGCCCGGCGGTTTGCCGTGGCCATCCGCGCCATGGCATTCGGCGCAATTCTTTTCATACAGGGTCGCGCCCAGCCGCAGTATGCCGGCGCGGTCGCGTATGCGCGAACTGCCAGCCAGGTCTGCATGCAATTGCGGCGTCGGCGGCAGCGACTTGATATAGCCGGCAATGGCGGCGATATCTTCATCGGTCAAGTATTGCAGGCTTTCGCGCACCACTTCCGCCATCGGCCCGAACACGGCGCCGCGGCTGGACACGCCGGTTTTCATCAATGCCGCCAGGTCGGCGCTGTGCCATTGCTGCATGCCTTCGGCGCTGCTGGTGAGCGAAGGCGAATACCAGTTCAGCATCGGAATCAGGCCGCCTGTGAGTTCGCCGCTGACGGTGGTGGCGCCCAGCAGGTTGCGGCTGGCATGGCAGGCATTGCAGTGGCCCAGGCCCTGCACCAGGTAGGCGCCGCGATTGAGTTGCGGCGTGGCGCTGGCATCGGCCTGGAATACGCCGGGCCGGAAATACAGCGCACGCCACCCGGCCAGCAGCCAGCGCTGGTTGTATGGAAAGCGCAGGCTGTGTTCTGCATTGGCCTGGCGCACCGGGGCCACGCTGCGCAGCCAGGCGTGGATGGCATCCGAATCCTCGCGCGTGACGCGGGTGTAATTCGGATAGGGAAAAGCGGGATAGAGGAAGCGGCCATCGCGGCCGCGGCCGTTATGCATGGCGCGCCAGAAATCGTCGGCGCTCCATTTGCCGATGCCGGTTTCGGGGTCTGGCGTAATGTTGGGCGAGACCAGGTTGCCAAAGGGCGTGGGAATGCTGCGTCCACCGGCAAGTGCGGCGCCGCCGCGCGCCGTATGGCAAGCCATGCAGTCGCCAGCGCGAGCCAGGTATTCGCCGCGCACGCGCTGCGCCGCCGCGTCGGCTACCGGCACGGCCTGTATGTCGCGCCCGGGTTCATGCAGCAGTTGCCAGGCGAAGATGGCCAGCACGAGCGCAAACAGCAAGCCAAGCGCCAGCAACAGCATGCGCAGCGCGGGATGCAAGCGTGTGGATTTCATCGCCCCACCTCCGCGATGCTGCCGCACTCCAGCGGCAGGGGTGTCTTCACCATTGCTTGCGGATGGCTGTTGGCCGGCACCGGCTGTGAAGAGAGCCAGGCGGAAACCGCGTTCACGTCGTCGGGGGTGAGCGACTGGGTGAGTTGCGCCATGCAGTCTGGCGCAGCAGCGCGCCGGCTGCCATTTCTCCAGGCGCCGAATTGCGCATTCAGGTAGTCGCGCGGCAAGCCCAGCAAGCCCGGTATGGCTGGCGCCATGCCGGTCAGCCGTTCGCCGTGGCAGGCGGCGCAGGCAGGCAGCTTGCGCGCCGCATCGCCTTGCACGGTAAGCAGGCGCCCGCGTTCGAGCGCGGCTTTGTCCACGGCTGCGGCGACTGGCGGCGGATAGGGTGCATCGATGGCGCCGAAGTAGTTTGCCATTTCGCGGAGGTAATCGTCCGACAGGTGGGCCACTGTGTAAGTCATCAGCGGGTAGTTGCGCCGGCCTTCGCGGAAATTGCGCAACTGGTTGAAGAGGTAACCGGAGGGCTTGCCGGCGATGCGCGGGAAATAGCCATCGCGGGTGACCATGCCTTCGGTCTTGTGACAAGCCAGGCAGGGCGCAACGCGCTGGGCAAAGGCATCGGCGCGCGCTGTTGCTTGCTGCGCTCCTGCTGAAAGGCTGGCGCCAAGGAGGGAAGCCAGCAGTAAGAGTGTCGGTGTAATTTTCACGGGCGCTAGTATCTCATGGCTGCGCCGCGCGAGCAGCATGCGCACGCGGGTTTGGATCTGCGACAAGCAACCCATCCCCCACTCCCGCCCTCCCCTTGAAAGGGAGGGCGCTTTCATAGTCCTGCATAGTGCATCGAAGCTACGGTATCTCCTCCCTTTCAAGGGGAGGGTTAGGGTGGGGATGGGGTCAACGCACGAGCGCATGGGCGTTAATAATGTTGCTGCCGCATGAACGCCGGCCAGCTAAACCAAACCCCTTGGCGATAACCCTCTTTGCTGTGCAGAAACGGAAAATCAATTAGCTGCAATTTTTACCACGTAACGCCTGCAAATTCCCGCCAACGCAAGCAAAGCTTCTGCACTCGCTTGCCTGCTACGAGCACGTTTCCTTGCGAAAGATCGCATCGCGCCAGCCACAAAGAGTGAATGATGTGGACTTGTCATGCTGGCACATCAATTGCATCCCACTAACCGCACAACAAATTTCGACGCGGACGTTTTGCTGCTTGCCGCGTTGCGTCAAGCGGGACCTTCCCACCCGCACGGAAAAATCTGGCACTACTCATTCGAATCAAGGAGAACGGTATGGAATCGAATCAACAATCGGGCGGCGGCAACAAGGGAATTGCGGGTAGCACCCCGGGCAGCAGCAGCACCACCGGCTCTTCGGCCAGCACCAGTGCGAACAAGGGCGGCACGTCGGCTGCCGGCGGCGCAGCAGGCGCGGGCAGCTATGACGATATCGGCGGCACCAGCCAGGTAAAACAGGGCGCTTCACAAAGCGGCAGCCAAGCCGGCCAAAGCGGCAGCCAGGCCGGCCGTACTGCGGGCAGCGCTGGTTACTCGGGCAGCGGCGGCATGGGTTCGTCGGGTGGTTATTCCAGCGACGAAGGTGGCGCCAGCTCGGTGCGTGAGGAACTGTCCAGCCTCAAGCGCGACCTCGACGACCTGATGAGCCGTGCCACTTCCCTCACCGACCGTGAATTCTCGGATGCGCGCGACAAGCTGATGGTGAAGTTCGGTTCCATGAAACACGCTGCACGCGGCATGGCCGACCAGGCGCGTACCCAGCTCAACCAGGGCATGGACGTCACCACTGACTACGTAAAGGAAAAGCCGCTGCAATCCGTGGCGATCGCGGCTGGCGTGGGCCTCCTGGTCGGTGCCCTGATGCGTGGCGGCCGCGACTGAAAATGCGCCCTTCGGATCTCCTGAACGAAGGAAGCAAGATGTTCGAAACCCTGCAGAAATCCAAGCAGATCTCGGTGATCGCGCTCGATCGCCTGGGTGACTACATGGAACTGCTGCGGATCGAACTCCGGCTTCAGGGCCGGGAGCTGGGAATGCAGTTGCTGGGTTATGCGGCGGCGGGCCTGTTCGGCCTGCTTGCCGTGATTTTCCTGGGCATTGCCATCATCCTCAGCGCCTGGGACACCGACTACCTGGCCATTGCTGCCTGGGGTGTGGTGGCGTTGTACCTGGCCGTGGCGGGCGCCGGCATCTGGCTGGCGCGCAAGCATGCGGGCAGCGGTTCAGCCTTCAATACGCTGCGTACCGAACTCAAACGTGATGTCGACCTCGTGAAAGAAAGCCTATGAAGCGTGCGATCTCGCTGGAAGAGGAAAGGCAGGCGCTGCTGGAGCAGATCCATACCAGCCGCGCAGCCTATCGAAGAATGCTGGCCCAGTATGACGGGCCGGCCGAGAGCGAGCGACCCGCAAGCGGCTATGTGCATGAAGCTGCGCCCCTGCCCAAGGGAAGGCTGGTGCGCGGCATGCCGGCAGCTTTTCCGCGCAGCGCCACCATGCGCTGGGTGATGGACCATCCGACGGCCGTCGCCGGCGTGGCGGCGGGACTGGTTGCAGTGGTCGCGCTGGCGGCTATCGGCCCGCGCCGTATCGCCTACTCGGTTCGCACCGCACCTGCGGTACGCGCCCTGCAAAGCCGGCTGCAAGGCCGCCTGCACCGGGAGCCTGAGCGCCCCGCTTTCTCTGCCGGGCGCAGCTGGCCTGAGCGCGACAGTGTCTCGCGCGAGCGTGAGTTGCTGTATCGCGACCACGACCTGGCGCGGCCCGCGCGGCCCTCTTTGGCCGGCACGGCGCTGGCCAGTGCCGCGGGCATCGTTTCTATGCTAATGCGCGACCCGGCCAGGATGCGCATGGCTGCACGCGCTGCAACCACGGCAATCGAGTGGCTGAAGAATCGCCGGCAACAACAGCAGATGCAGGCGAGCCGGCGCCCTGGCAGCGCATGGCAACAACAGGGCCGTCACTGAGGCGGCCGGGAGTAGGGGAAGTGTGAGTCGGTAAGAAGAATCATCCTGTGTTCAATTCTTTATTGGGGAAATAAATCATGAAAAAACTAATCGCACTGATGGGTATCATCGCTTTCACCGCTGGCCTGGCTGGCTGCAACACTTTCCGTGGCATGGGCCAGGACGTCGAGCGCGGCGGTGAAAAAGTGCAGGACGCTGCTACCGGCACCCAGAAAAAAATGTAATTGAGCAGGTAATGGCATCGAGTGAGTGGTGGGGCGGCGCCAGCGCTGCATCCACCGCTTCGCTCCGATGCTGCCAGATTCCATCAACCTGCGCGTCTTGCGCTTGCTGCGCCGGCGTCGCTTCGCAGTCCAGCTTTGGTGCCCGTTGCGCTTTGAATTGCGCGCGCTTCAGCATCACTCTTACTCTCACCCTCCCCTTCGCGTCCTGACACGCATCGGCATCCAGCCAGGCCGGGGTGACCCTTGACGACTGTCGCTCGGAGGTTCCCGTCGCGCCCCCTCGCTTGCCCGCTACCCGTGCCCGCGCAAAACTTGCGCTGCCATCACGAATTTTTTCATCGCCCCCCTGTCAGAACAGGAACAGATGGCTGCCACGCGGACAACGGTTTCGTCCCCGGCCGAACTTCCTTACCAAGATGCAGAAACAGGACGCGAAACCGATTCCGACGATGAACCGACCGACGCTGCAACAGGCGCCCACGTTTGTTGCAGATATTCCCGATTCCCTGCGACTGCCGATGACGATGCAGCCGCAACCGGACGGCACCACTTGCGGGCCGACTTGCCTGCACTCGGTCTACCGCTACTGGAACGACCATGAACCGCTGGCCGACATCATCACCCGTACCGGGCGGCTGGAACTCGGCGGCACCTTTGCCGTCTACCTCGCATGTGATGCGCTGCGTAAAGGCTATCGCGCCACGATCTACACCTACAACCTGAACGTATTCGATCCATCATGGTTTGGACGTAACAACGTGGACATCGCGCAGCGCCTGCAAATGCAATGCGAGGCGAAACCCGACAATGAGCGCTTGCAGTGGGCCAGCAAGGGCTACCTGGAGTTCCTCCAGCTTGGCGGGCGGCTGCGCCAGATGGATTTGTCGCGCGGCCTGCTGCACAACCTGCTGCGGCGCAAGCATCCAGTCCTGACCGGCCTCTCTTCTACCTTCCTGTACCGCACCCCGCGCGAATACGGCCCCAATGACGACCCCGACGATGTGCGCGGCAAACCAGCCGGGCATTTCGTCGTCATCGCCGGCTATGACCTCGACCGCGGCAAAGTGCTGGTGCTGGACCCCTACCAGCAAAATCCTTACGGCCAATCGCATGAATACTGGATCAGCGTCGATCGGGTGATCGGCGCGATTCTCCTGGGCATCGTGACGCACGATGCCAACCTGCTCGTCATTCACCCGCGGCATCGGCCGCAACAGGCTCTCCCATGAATATTTTGTTCGTCGTCAGCCAGGAAGACGATTGGCCCTATGCCATTCCTGGCGTGCAGGTCGTCACTGCCCGCCACTACCTGACAGAGCCCCATTTCACCCATCTCACCGACGTACGCGTTTTCAACCTTTGCCATAGCACTGATTACCAGGGACGGGGTTATTACGTCTCGATGCTGGCCGAAGCGCGCGGCCACCAGCCGCTGCCGGACGTGAAGGCAATCGAAGATTTGCATGCCGAGGGCGTGATTGCGCCGCTGGCCGCCAGCCTGGAAAAGCTGTACCAGGAAGCACTACAACCGCTGGCGCCCGGCCAGCAGGCCCTGGCGCTCGACATCTGGTTCGGCCGCACCGCCCGAGCCTGCTGCGCCACGCTTGCCGAGCAATTGTTCAACACATTCCGGCTGCCGCTGATGCGGGTGCATTTCATCCGCTGCGACGGGCGCTGGAAACTGGAACGCATTGCACCCTTGTGCCTGGCCACGCTCGGCACGCGCGACTTGCAGCAAGTGGTGCGCGCGGCAGGCCAATGCCTGCAGGCGCATCGCCAGCGCCAGCGCGAACCGGCAGCGCGCACGCCGGCCATTGCCATCCTGCGCACCCCAGGTTGCGCCGCCATGCCATCCAATGGCGCGGCGATCCGCAAGTTTCGCCAGGCGGCCCAGGAGATGGGCATGCGCGCCGAAGTCATCACGAAAGATGACGCGCACCGGCTGCCCGAATTCGATGCGCTTTTCATACGCGACACAACCAACGTCAACGACTACACCTACCAGATCGCGCGCCAGGCCGCCGTGGCTGGCCTGGTGGTGATGGACGACCCGGATTCGATTGTCCGCTGCAGCAACAAGGTGTTCCTGCATGAGCTGCTGGCGCGCCACGACATACCGACGCCACGCACCCTGCTCGTGCATCGCGACAATCTCGACCAGGTGATACCGACGCTGGGCGTGCCTTGCATACTGAAGCAACCCGACAGCGCTTTTTCAATGGGCGTGGTGAAGGTGGAATCGCCACAGCAATTGCAGGAAAAAGCGGCTGCGCTATTCGCCCATTCAGAATTGCTGCTGGCGCAGGAATACCTGCCCACTGCCTTCGACTGGCGCATCGGCGTGCTCAACCGCAAGCCGCTGTTCGTGTGCCGCTACCACATGGCGCCCGGCCACTGGCAAGTGATCAAGCATGAAGGCGACAGCCGCTATACCGAAGGCTTGGCAGAGGCCGTGCCGCTGGAAGATGTGCCGCCCGAAGTGATCCGGGTCGCGCTGCAGGCGGCGAACCTGATTGGCGATGGCTTTTATGGCGTCGACCTGAAAGAGCGCAACGGCCATTGCACCATCATTGAGATCAACGACAATCCGAATGTGGATGCCGGCAATGAGGATGGCATCTTGCATGACGCGCTGTACCGTGAAGTGGTGGGCGTGATGCGCGACCGGATTGAAGCCGGCAAGGGCCGCCACGCATGAACGACAGTTTGCGCAGTGTGGAAATGGCGACCGCGGCACGGCCGGCATTCACGGCCCAAGGCATAGAACTGGAACTGATGATTGTCGAGCGCGATACGCTCGAACCCTTGCCGATTGCAGACCGCCTGCTGCGTACCGAAGCCGGCGCGCAAGCCAGCGACGTGCAGCGCGGCTTGCTGGGCTGGTCCAATGAACTGGTATTGCATGTGGTGGAAGTGAAGAACCTGGACCCGGGCACCCCGCTGGAACAACTGGGGCCCGCCTTCCAGCGCGAGGTGCGCTACCTGAACCGGATGCTGGCGCATTTCAATGCCTGCCTGCTGCCCACGGCCATGCATCCGTGGATGGACCCGCGCACCCAGACCCACATCTGGCCGCATGACAATGCAGCGCTGTATGCAGCCTATGCCCGCATTTTCAACTGCGGCACGCATGGCTGGTCCAACCTGCAAAGCATGCATGTGAACCTGCCTTTTTCCGGCGATGATGAATTCGCGCGCCTGCATGCTGCCGTGCGCCTGGTGCTGCCACTGTTGCCGGCGCTGGCCGCAAGCTCACCCATCGTCGATGGCCAGGCGGCGCCGGCGCTGGATTACCGCATGCAGGCGTATTCCCGCAATGCCGATGAAATCCCCTCGATCGCGGGCCGGATCATTCCTGAGCCCATGAGCAGCCGCGCCGAGTATGAGCAAAAAATCCTCGCGCCCATGTATCGCGACATTGCGCCGCATGATCCGCAGCACCTGCTTCAATATGAATGGCTGAATTCGCGCGGCGCGATTGCGCGCTTTGACCGCAGCGCCATAGAAATCCGCGTGCTCGACACCCAGGAAAATCCCCAGGCCGACCTGGCGATTGCCGCTGCCGTGATTGGCATGGTCAAGCGCCTGTACTTCACGGGCCCGCCGCTGGCGCAGCAACAGGCCATGCCCACCAGCTCCCTGGCGGCGATTTTCCAGTCCTGCGTGCTGCAGGCGGAGGCGGCGCAGATCGAGGATGAACGGTATCTTTCAATGATGGGCCATGCCGGCACAAGGTGTACGGCCGGCGCCTTGCTGCAAACGCTGGTGGGCGCGGCTATCGATGCGCAAAACATGCCGGCGGCAGCGGCGCGCTGCCTGCGCACGATACTGGAACAGGGACCGCTGGCGCGCCGCATCCTGCGCGCACTCGATGGCGACTTCCGGCGTGAGCGCCTGGCTGGCGTCTATCGCGAACTGGGCGCCTGCCTGGACCAGGGCCGCATGTTCATGGGCGCCGCATGAAGCGCTTCTTTGTCGTTACTTGCGAACATGGCGGCAACCGCCTGCCGGCAATCTATCGTCCCCTCTTCAGCAAGCAGGCGGCCCTGTTGCGCAGCCATGAAGGCTATGACAAGGGCGCATTGAAGCTGGCACGTGAGATGGCGGCCGCGCTGGGCGGCGACCATCACTATTCCATCGTAAGCCGGCTGCTGGTTGATTTGAACCGCTCCATCGGTCATCCCGACAACCTGTCGACGATCACGGCAGCGCTTGACGACCAGGCGCAAAAACAAATCCTGGACAAGTACTACCACCCTTTTCGCGACGCGGTGACACGCTCCGTGGCGGCAGCCGTTGACCGGAGCGAAGCCGTGCTGCACCTGTCCTGCCACAGCTTCGCAGAAGAGCTGGATGGCGACCAACGCGACGCGGAAATCGGCTTGCTTTTCGACCCGGTGCGGCATACCGAGGTGATGCTGTGCGCGCAATGGAAAGCGGCGCTGGAAAAAGCACTGCCGGGCATGCAGGTGCGCCTGAACTATCCCTACCTGGGCGTGGACGATGGCCTTGTCACCAGCCTGCGCGGGCGCTATCCCAATCCCCTGTATGCGGGGATTGAGCTTGAAGTCCGGCGTGATGTGGTGATGCTGCCCGCCGTGCGGCACGCACTGGTGTCGACCCTGGCGGGCTTGTTTTCAGCGCCTGCCGCTTGACAGGCACAGCGCTGTCAGTCGTATCGATGTAGCTGGACCCCCGGGGCTTTGGGGTCGCGCTGGTGAATCTGCTGGTTCACCGCATTGAAGCCAGCGATCAATACCTCGTGTTCCGCCTGCGGCATGTGATAGACAAGCTTGACGCTGCGCAGCGCAGGCAAGGCCTGTAATCCCTGCCCCAGCAGGCGGCAGATATCGGCGGCTTCGGTCGCGTCGGCCACGGTCAGCGTGAGGTCCGTGACCGGGTTGTTCTTGAGCGCGTGCATCAAGCCAGCCACAAGATCCTTGCGCACGCACATCAATGTCAGGTCCTGCACACGGCCGTAGCTGGCGATGCCGCTTGTCAGTCGTTGCGGACTGACCTGGTCGCGAGAGGGATGCGCAAACAACAGGGAAAGCTTGAGTGTGACCGGGATCCGGTCGGCCAGCGCTGTGTCGGCGCACCGGTCCTCCAGGTAACGAATGGCTTCCATCACGGCGCTGGTTTCGGCCGCCCCATCCGCGTAATCCGCCGCAAACAAGCCATCGAGCACTAGCTCGCGTGTCGTCGCCATGCCGCCTGGCGCCGTCAGCATGAAGCGCGCGAGAGTCCGGTCTGTCGCCAGCGCCTGCGTATGCGCGCCGGGCCAGTTCGCCTGTTTGACAAGATAGTCCGACAGCGCAGGCACCAACATGTGCAGTGGCACTTCGACTTTGAGTGGACCCGTTGACGCCGCCAACGCACGCAAGCCCTGGTCGAAAGCAAGCATCCGCTGCAAGGGGGCAAGCGGGGATACTTCGCGCACCAGCGCCTTGAGGATAGGGGCGGCAAGTACATCCCCCGCAGGGCAGTGCATGTCGCCTGCCTGGGAAAGAGGATCGCTCTTGCCGGGCCGGGAGCCTAGCGTGATCGCGCCAGCGACCTGTGCGTCGATTTCACCAAGGGTATTGTGGTTCGGGACGGGCGCTTGCGGCGCGACAGGAGCGGGGGCAAGAGCGGTGGGGAGGGGGTGGGAATTCATGGCGACTCCAGGAAGATTGAGGCCGGTGGGTACCACCGGGGAACGTTTGGTTCCGGAGCGAGCACCATGAACTGCCCCCTCTTCACGAAGAGCTCAAATGGGCTCAGGTATCGGATGAACGGTACACAGTCAGGTAGGAGAGGTAATTGTCGTCGTCGCGCGGCTGGCTGCGTCGTAGCCGGTAGACCTGGTTTTCCACCGGCTGCAGGATGGCACTGACTTCGTCATGATTGGGCCCGGCCTCGCCGTACCCGAGGTCAAACTCACGCAGGTGAGAAAGCTTCCACATTCCAGAGGCCAGCAGGCGAGCACACGCCAGCACTTTCTCCGGCTGCGCCAGGTAGAGATGGAGACTGGCCAGGGCGTTGTTCTCGAGCGCCTCAATCAAGGGCTTGATATGGCTTTGGCATACACCAACCAGGTGCAGGGCACGGACCCGGCCGTAGCTGCGCAGGCCGGAAAAAAGCTGGCGCGCGAACTCGGCATGGCTGGTATCGGGTTCCGGCGGCAGTGCCAGCTTGAGTGAAACTTGTACGCGATCCGGCTCGGCCGTGTCAGCGCAGCGGTCATGCAGAAAATCGATCGCCTGTTGCAGGGCGGCCGATTTGTCTTCGCGGCTCGCAAATTGTTCCCCCGTTAAAGTGTCGATCACGAGCTCACATTTAGGCGCCGTACCGCCGCCGGGTGGCAATAGCAGGAAACGGCCAATCGACGGGTCGATCAAGTGAAGGGGTACATTGATGCCGAGCGGACCAGTCCACGCAGTCAGGTTCCTCAGGCCGGCCCCGATATGAAGCAATTTACGCAGGTTTGGCAGTGCTTCCGCTTCCCGGAACAGTGCCGACAGCCGGGGCGCAGCCAGCACGGCATGCGCCCTGGGGCCCATGCCGCCGATCATGCAAAGGGCAGCGCGCTTGCCATCGCGGCAAGTCGACTTGACCGAACGGAGCGTTTGGTTTCGCTCGTGCGGGGGAAATTGGTCCACATGCGAGCCAATCGGGCGCAGGATGTCGCTGTTCGAATCGATCAGCAAACGCTGCGGTGCCGGCACGATGGCAGAGGGTTGGGTATTCATGGTGACTCCGGAACGATAGGGTTCCGTCTGTACCGAAGGCGCGGTATCGGTTCCTGCGCCAAGTCCTGCATCGTCAAGCGGAGCTTCGGTATCCCCTCCCTTTCAAGGGGAGGGTCAGGGCGGGGATGGGGTCAACGCACGGATGCAGTTTTGCTTTGGCGTCGGTCCAAACTTACCGTTAGGTGCCAACCCCATCCCCACCCCCGCCCTCCCCTTGAAAGGGAGGGAGCTTTATGGGTCCTGCATAGTCAAGCGGAACTTCGGTATCCCCTCCCTTTCAAGGGGAGGGTTAGGGTGGGGATGGGGTCAACGCGACTGCATTCGGAAATCCCCCTGCAACAAGCCACTACTGCGCCACCTTCGGCGCCGGCGGCTTTTGCGGCGGCAGCGGATTGCCGGGCGCGCCCGGCTGTTTGCTGTCGCAGCCGGCCAGCAGCAAGCTGGCGACAAGGGTGGCAAGCAGGAATTCCCTGGTGCGCATGACGACCTCCGGTCGCGTTAATGACTCCTGATGCCGGCGCCCGGCGCGCTGCCGGCTAGTCCCGGTGGCAGGCGCGATGATGCCAAACTGGCCGCAGCGCCAGCCCGTCCGCGCAAGGCGCTGTGCTGGAAATAGCGGATCGCTTCCTGCAAACCTTCAGCAAGTTGCACCTTTGGCTCCCAACCGAGCAGCGAGCGCGCCATGCCAATGTCGGGTTTGCGCTTTTCGGGATCGTCGCTCGGCCGGTTGCGAAACACGATCTGTGAACTGGAGCCGGTCAAACCAATAATCGTTTGCGCAGTTCCAGCATCGTGAATTCCACCGGATTGCCCAGGTTGACCGGACCGGCT
>JAQGMC010000120.1 GCA_028292545.1 Paucimonas sp. | reverse complement strand
CCGTTAGGTGCCAACCCCATCCCCACCCCCGCCCTCCCCTTGAAAGGGAGGGAGTTTTCACGCTCCTGCATAGTCCATCGAAGCTACGGCATCCCCTCCCTTTCAAGGGGAGGGTTAGGGTGGGGATGGGGTCAACGCACGTTTGCAGATTCGTTCTGGCGCTGGTTCAACCTACCATTAGGTGCCAACCCCATCCCCACCCCCGCCCTCCCCTTGAAAGGGAGGGAGCTTATTGGTCCTGCATAGTCAAGCGGGGTCAACGCACGTTTGCAAATACGCGTAGTCGCCAGGCTCAACGCGCCAAAGCAGTGCGCCTGCACGACAAATGCCCATGCAGCCCCCATCGCGCTGCAAAGCCGTGCAATCCGTACCGCATCAAGCTGGCATACCAATTGCAGCAGCAGCTGGGCGCCAAGGATGGCGCATCGGTCAGTTTGCCCGGGCCAAGGGAGGTCCGGGCTTAGACAAAGGCGCCCCGGTTCGTGTAGCAAGCTGCCTGCAGCGCGGCAGGCGCCTTTCTTTTTCAGCAGTACGCTCGAGGACGAGATAACAATGACGACGCCCACGCAAACCAAGCCCAACCTGACCCGCCGCAGCCTGATCAAGGCCGGGGCTTCTGTTACCGCAGCCGCCTTTGGCGGCCTGTCCACCCAGGGAGTATGGGCAGCCGGTTCCGACAAGCCAGAGAAGGAAGAGGTCAAGGTCGGCTTCATTCCGCTCACCGATTGCGCTTCTGTCGTCATGGCTTCGGTGCTGGGCATCGACAAGAAATACGGCATCAAGATCACGCCATCCAAAGAAGCTTCCTGGCCCGGCGTGCGCGACAAGCTGGTCAATGGCGAGCTCGATGCCGCCCATGTGCTGTATGGCCTGGTCTATGGCGTACACCTTGGCGTGTCAGGGCCGAAGAAAGACATGGCTGTGCTGATGACGCTCAATAACAATGGACAAGCGATCACGCTGTCCAAAAAGCTGGCCGACAAGGGCGCCGTTGATGGCGCATCGCTGGCCAAGCTGATGAAGACCGACAAGCGCGAATACACCTTCGCCCAGACTTTTCCCACGGGCACCCATGCAATGTGGCTGTATTACTGGCTGGCTGCGCACGGCATCGACCCGATGAAGGATGCCAAGATCATCACTGTGCCGCCGCCCCAGATGGTGGCCAATATGCGGGTGGGGAATATGGATGGTTACTGCGTCGGCGAACCCTGGGGCCATCGCGCGATTGCGGATGGCATTGGCATCACCGGCGTCACCACCCAAGACATCTGGAAGGACCATCCCGAGAAAGTGCTGGGCACCAGCGCCGAATGGGTCAACAAATATCCAAACACGGCGCGCGCCCTCACTGCAGCCGTGCTCGAAGCCGGCAAGTGGATCGACGCCAGCCTGTCGAACAAGAACAAGATGGCTGAAACGATTGCCGACAAGTCGTATGTGAATACGTCTGTGGATGTCATCAACCAGCGCATCCTGGGCCGCTACCAGAATGGCATGGGCAAGACCTGGGACGATCCGAACTACATGAAGTTCTACAACGATGGCGCGGTGAATTTTCCTTACCTGTCGGACGGGATGTGGTTCCTGACCCAGCACAAGCGCTGGGGCTTGCTGAAAGCCGATGTGGACTACCTTGCCGTGGCCAAGCAAATCAACCGCATCGATTTGTACAAGCAGGCCGCCACCGCCGCCAAGGTCAACGTACCGAAGGATGTGATGCGCACGTCCAAGCTGATCGATGGCACGGTGTGGGATGGCAAGAACCCGTCGGCCTATGCCGCTTCGTTCAAGATCCGCGCCTGATGCCCGCACCCCAGGAGAAACCGATGAGTGCAGTCATGGATAATCTACTGAATGTCGGCGCGCCCCCGGCCGCCACGCCTGGCGCCAGTGTGCCGGCCCAGGCCGCCACGCCGGCAGCGGTTGCGACCGCGCCCACGCCAGCCCGGCCCGCGCGCTTCAAGCCGCTGTTGATGGCGATCTTGCCGCCGCTTTTAGGCATCGCCTTCATCGTCATGATCTGGGAGATCGTGGCCGTGAAAAGCAGCGGCATACCGTCGCCGCTGGTGACGCTGAAAGAAGCAATCGTGGTTTTCTCCGACCCGTTCTACCAGAAAGGGCCGAACGACCAAGGCATAGGCTGGAACCTGCTGGCTTCGCTCAAACGCGTGGCAATGGGCTTTGGCCTGGCAGCTGCAGTGGGCATACCGGCCGGCTTCCTGATTGGCCGGTTCCGCTTCCTGTCGGCGATGTTCAACCCGGTGATCGCGATCCTGAAGCCGGTGTCGCCGCTGGCCTGGCTGCCGATCGGCCTGCTGGTGTTCAAGGCTGCCAACCCGGCTTCGATCTGGGCCATTTTCATTTGCTCGATCTGGCCCATGATCATCAATACCGCTGCCGGTGTGCAGCGCGTGCCGCAGGACTACATGAACGTGGCGCGCGTGCTCAAGCTGTCGGAATGGAAAATCCTGACCAAGATCCTGTTTCCGTCCGTGCTGCCTTACATGCTGACCGGCGTGCGCCTGTCCATTGGCACCGCGTGGCTCGTGATCGTCGCTGCTGAAATGCTGACGGGCGGTGTCGGCATCGGCTTCTGGGTCTGGGATGAATGGAATAACCTCAATGTGCCCCACATCATTATTGCCATCTTCGCCATCGGCCTGGTTGGCTTGCTGCTGGAGCAGGCGCTGGTGATGCTGGCCCGCGCTTTCACTTATGAAGAAGTGAAGTCCTGATGTGCGCCATCCGAATTACGTACACCTGCTTGCGCAAGCACACCATGAGGCTGCCATGAATGACCCGCTAAATAAATTCATTGAAGTGCAGGATGCACGCATGTCCTTCGACACCCGCAATGGCGTGTTCCATGCGCTGCGCGACATCAACCTGGTCGTGCGCAAGGGTGAATTCATTACCCTGATCGGCCACTCCGGTTGCGGCAAATCGACGCTGCTGAACCTGCTTGCTGGCTTGCTCGAAGCCAGCGGCGGCGCGCTGCTGTGCGCCAACCGCGAGATCAAGGGACCGGACCCGGAGCGCGCTGTCGTTTTCCAGAATCATTCGCTGTTGCCCTGGCTGACCTGTTTTGAAAACGTCTACCTGGCGGTGGAACGCGTGTTCAGCGGCAGCGAGAACCGGGCACAGATGAAGGAACGCACCCGGGCCGCGCTGGCGCTGGTGGGCTTGACACATGCCGAGCAAAAGCGCCCGCATGAAATTTCAGGCGGCATGAAGCAGCGCGTGGGCATTGCGCGCGCACTGTCGATGGAACCCAAGGTCTTGCTGATGGATGAACCCTTTGGTGCGCTCGATGCGCTCACCCGCGCCCATCTTCAGGATGAATTGCTGAAGATCGTCGGCAAGACCCATTCCACTGTGGTGATGGTCACGCATGACGTGGATGAAGCCGTGCTGCTGTCAGACCGGATCGTGATGATGACCAATGGCCCGGCTGCAACCATTGGTGAAATCTGCGAAGTCAAGCTGGCGCGGCCCCGCGACCGGGTGGCGCTGGCGCATGATCCGCAGTACATGGCATGCCGCACCGCGGTGCTGGAATTCCTCTACCACCGCCAGGCCCACCCATCGATGAAGGAAGCGGCCTGAGCGCAGGCAGGCCGGGGCAGGGCGCGGGCGGCGCCGGCGCCCGGTTCCTGGCGCCGGTTGCGCGGGCCGGCTTTTGCAGCCATCTGGTGCAGGCCAGCTTTTGAAGGCTAGTACTTTTCGCGCCGGTCGGGCGCGCTGTCCTGCGCCTTTCGCAGCTTGATGGCTTTGGCGGCAAGCTGCCTGATGAAATCCTGCAGTTCCTTGGGATATTCGTTCAGCACCGCGCTGTTAGCGGCAGTTATCAGGTTATTGGCAGGACTCTGCCGGCCGATATCTCCCCTCAGGCCCTCTATCAGTTCCTCCATCGACTTGTCTTTGCCGAGTCGGAGCGCAATTTCCAGTCTTTGCGAAAACGGCCCCAGCAGCGTTGCCATTCTCCTTCTGTTCTCAACGAAAAGGCGATGCAGCTCCGCTGTTTCGCTTTCAGCTTGTCGCTTGTCCGGTTTTGCATGCGACGAAGACGTCGCGCCGGTCGACGCGCCTGGCGAGCGGGGCGGATTGAATGTTTTCCAGACGAAATCCATCGACGCCGACAAGGGGCGCAGTTTTTTTTTCGCCTTCGCTGTTGCGACTGGCGTCGCCGGTACATGCTCCGGCTCACTGGTTGGTGCCTGCGGCTGGCCAACAGGCTCGGCCTTTTGCTTCGCCAGCTTCCTGGCCGAAGGCGGGGCCGCAGCTTGCGACCGGGCGCCGGCATCCGGATCCGCCAGGGACGACATCACGTCATCGGCATAGCGCACGCTGAGCCGCTGCTGTGGGCGCCGCTGCTGGCGCGGCTGCTGTTGCCCATGCCTGTCCACGCGCGCAGTCGCTTGACCATCGGCTCCGGTTGAGCCAGACAGGGGCGCTATTTCTGGTGCAGGGCGCGCGATTCCAGGTGCGGATTCAGAAAGTCGGCGCGCAGGCTCATTCGCAAATTCCGGAAACGAGTCCGGTTGCGGCGAGACGGGTGCCGCCTTGCTCCGCGGGCGTGGCGGCGTAACCGGAGCGGCGGCTTCTGCAATTTCTGCAATCACTTGCACCGGGTCGTCCTCGGTCCGCAGCGAACTGACCGGCTCATCATCTGCCCGACGCGAGCTGACAGGCTCGTCATCGGCGCGGCGTGGGCTGGCGGGCTCATCATCGGCGCGGCGCGGGCTGGCAGGCTCATTTTCGAATTCGGGAAAGGGGATGGGCTTCGCAGCCGTTGGCAATGGCGTTGGAAGGGGCGGCGCCAGGCGCAAAGTGGAAGGCGCGCCGGTATCGGCGGTGCGGGCCCGCGGCCTTTTCGGTTGAGCGTCCGCCTGCACGTTAGGCTTACGCGGTTTCAAGTGCAGCCCACTGGAATAGGCGATGGTGCGGGTGACTACGGTGTGCGTTTTTGAAAACCCGGCGATGGGGGCCGGGGCTGGCCGCGTGACCGCCGTCGGCCCACGGGTAACGGGCGCAGTCGCAATGGGTCCATTCGCAGCGGGTCCATTCGCAGCGGGTGCATTCGCATTGGGTACATTCAAAGGAAGGGGCTGGGGCGTGCGCGGGATGGTCCGTCCGGCGGTAGTTTTTTTCTGGGGCGCAGGCGCGTGCGGCGTAGACATTCAGATACCTCATGTGGATATTGGACAGGATGGGTGGCGACTGGTCGCGCCGGGTTCCGCCATCACGCATGTTCGCTCGTCACGATTGGCAAGTTGTTCGCTTACCGCTGAAAGCACCTTGCGCCGCTGCGGCGTCCCGGTATGAACGCCTATCCACGGTGCGGCTGGAGGCAGTCACGCCGCATGCTGCACATCCAGGAGGCGCAAAGCGCACCGCTATCGTGCACAGCCGCTTGTTGCTTGCGCCTGCCAGCAGCGACAAGCGCCTCGCCGCATGGCATTGCTTTTGCTAATCCTTGGCCATCACGGTGACAGACCGTTACCCCGGCTTTAATGGCGAAGCCGGTCCTGGAGGGCGCTTTAATGCAGAAGCTGAAACTGGTCATGGTGGGCAACGGCATGGCCGGCGTGCGCACGCTGGAAGAGTTGTTGAAAATCGCGCCGGACGCTTACGACATCACAGTCTTTGGCGCCGAGCCGTATGCGAATTACAACCGCATCCTGCTGTCGCCGGTGCTGGCCGGCGAGCAAACCATCAAGGACATCATGCTCAATGATGTCGACTGGTACGCCAGTAAGGGCATCACCCTGCATCTCGGCAAAACCATCACGAAGATAGACCGCAAGCGGCGCATCGTCCATGCCGACGATGGCAGCAGCGCCGAATACGACCGGCTGCTGCTGGCCACCGGCTCCAATCCCTTCATGCTGCCCGTGCCGGGGCGCGAGCTTGCAGGCGTGATCTCTTACCGCGACATCAAGGATACGAATGCAATGATCGCCGCAGCCGGCAAGCACCGGCATGCGGTTGTCATTGGCGGCGGCTTGCTTGGCCTGGAAGCCGCCAATGGCTTGAAGCAGCGCGGCATGGACGTCACCGTCGTGCACTTGCCGCAATGGCTGATGGAACGCCAGCTCGACCCGGTCGCCGGGCGCATGCTGCAAAAATCGCTGGAAGACCGCGGCTTGAAATTCCTGCTCGCTGCCAGCACCAAGGAATTGCTGGGCGATGAAAACGGCTGCGTGCGCGCGATCCGCTTTGCCGACGGCCTGGAAATCCCGGCTGAACTGGTGGTGATGGCGGTGGGCATACGCCCCAACACCACGCTTGCCGAATCCTGCGGCATCTACTGCAACCGCGGCATCGTCGTCAGCGACACGATGCAGACTTACGACCCGCGCGTGTATGCCGTGGGCGAATGCGTCAGCCATCGCGGCATTGCTTACGGCCTGGTGGCGCCGCTGTTCGACATGGCGCGCGTGTGCGCCAACCACCTGGCCCATTACGGCATCGGCCGCTACCAGGGATCAGTGACGTCGACCAAGCTCAAAGTCACCGGCATCGACCTGTTTTCAGCCGGTGAATTCATGGGTGGCGAGGGCGCGGAAGAAATCGTGCTGTCCGACCCCAATGGCGGCGTCTACAAGCGCCTGGTGATACGCGACGACAAGCTGGTGGGCGCCTGCCTGTATGGCGACACCGTGGATGGCAGCTGGTATTTCAGGCTGATGCGCGAAGGGAAAGACATCGGCGAAATCCGCGATGCGCTGATGTTTGGCGAAGCCAACATCGGCCGCCCCGGTGATGTCGGCCATGAAGGTTACACCCGCGCTGCCTCCATGCCAGACACGGCTGAAGTTTGCGGTTGCAATGGCGTGTGCAAGGGCACCATCGTCACTGCAATCAAGGAAAAAGGCTTGTTCACGCTGGAGGATGTGCGCCGCCACACCAAGGCTTCCGCTTCCTGCGGCTCTTGCACCGGGCTGGTCGAGCAATTGCTGATGGCCACCGCCGGCGGCGACTATTCCGCCGCGCCCAAGGCCAAAGCCATGTGCGGCTGCACCGACCGCAGCCACCAGGAAGCACGCGAGGCGATCCGCACGCATAAATTGCTGAGCGTGGCGGAAGTGCAGCGCTTCCTCGAATGGCGCACGGCCAACGGTTGCGCCAGCTGCCGGCCGGCGCTGAACTATTACCTGATCTCGACCTGGCCGCGCGAAGCGCAGGACGATCCGCAATCGCGCTACATCAACGAGCGTTCGCACGCCAACATACAGAAAGACGGCACCTATTCCGTGATCCCGCGCATGTGGGGTGGCCACACCACGGCCAACGAATTGCGCCGCATTGCCGATGTGGTCGACAAATTCAAAGTGCCCACCGTGAAAGTCACCGGCGGCCAGCGCATCGATTTGCTGGGGGTGAAGAAAGAAGACTTGCCGGCGGTGTGGAAGGACCTGGGCATGCCCTCCGGCCTGGCCTATGCAAAAGGCTTGCGCACCGTGAAGACTTGCGTGGGCAGCGAATGGTGCCGCTTCGGCACCCAGGATTCCACGCTGATGGGCCAGCAGCTTGAACGCCAGCTGGCGCGCATGTATGCACCGCACAAGGTCAAGCTTGCCGTGTCGGGATGTCCACGCAACTGTGCCGAGTCCGGCATCAAGGATGTGGGCGTGATTGGCGTGGATTCCGGCTTTGAAATCTATGTCGGCGGCAATGGCGGCATCAAGACTGAAGTGGCGCAATTTTTCGTCAAGCTGAAAACCCATGAGGAAGTGCTGGAATATGCCGGCGCCTTCCTGCAGCTGTATCGCGAAGAAGGCTGGTACCTCGAACGCACCGTGCATTACCTGGCCCGCGTGGGGCTGGAGCATGCAAAGAAAAAAGTGCTGGAGGATGCGGCCAACCGCAAGGCGCTGTATGAGCGGCTGCTGTATGCGCTTGAAGGCGAAGCCGATCCCTGGCATGAGCCAGAAAAAGCGCTGGTAGACCGGCGCCAGTTCGAACCCTTGTCGTTGTAGGGGCAGCTTGTCGCGCAGCCCAGGCCGATGCGGTGCACCGCGGCTTGCTGCCTTGTCCGTGTCCTTGTCCTTGTCCGCTTGAACGGAGGCCGTGATGAAAATCTACCTGGGTGCAGTTGTGATATCGCTGGGCGCAGTTGGCATTATCCCCAGCGCCTGCCTGCTGGGCGAGCAGGCGGCGCGGACCACGCTTGCACCTACCGCTTTAATCCACGCCAGCCACTTCCACTAGGCAGGGGCGCAACCAGGAAAGACCATGTCGCAACAATGGAAAGCCGTCTGCAAAGTCGCAGACATACCCGTGCTCGGCGCCCGGGTCGTCAAGCGGGCAACGCAGCCCGACGTGGCGATTTTCCGCAACAGTGAAGACCGCATTTTTGCGCTGCTCGATCGCTGCCCGCATAAGGGCGGGCCACTGTCGCAAGGCATCGTGTTTGGCGAGCGCGTTGCCTGCCCGCTGCACAACTGGAATATTGAACTCGGCAGCGGTTGCGCCGCCGAGCCGGATGAAGGCTGCACGCAAAAATTCACTGTCAAGGTGGAAGAGGGCAGGGTATTCCTGGACCTGGCCGAACTGGGCCTGGCTGCCAGCGAGACTGCGGCGGCATGAATGCATCCATCGAACCCGTTCCCGGCGCGCGTGAAGTCAAGACCACCTGCTGTTATTGCGGCGTCGGTTGTGGCGTCATCGTGCAAACCGATGGCGTGGCCGTCACCGGCGTGCGCGGCGATCCGGATCATCCCGCCAACTTCGGCCGCTTGTGCACCAAGGGCAGCAGCCTGCACCTGAGCGCGCGGCCCGTGCTGCAGCAGCAAGTGCGCGCGCTGCAGCCGGAAATGCGCATGGGCAGCGACGCCACGCGCAGCGTGGTCAGCTGGGACCAGGCGCAGGATGCAGTGGCCGCGAAGATGGCCGACTGCATCGCACGCTACGGCCCCGACAGCATCGGCTTTTATATTTCCGGGCAGTTGCTGACCGAGGACTATTACGTCTTCAACAAATTCGCCAAGGGACTGGTCGGCACCAACAATATCGACACCAATTCGCGGCTATGTATGTCCAGCGCCGTGGCTGGCTACAAGCAGACGCTGGGCGCGGATGCGCCGCCATCTTGCTATGAAGATATTGACCTGGCAGAGCTGATTTTCATCGTCGGCTCCAATACCGCCTATGCGCATCCGGTGCTGTACCGCCGCATCGAAGAAGCGCGCAAAAACAATCCTGCGCTCAAAGTCATTGTCGCCGACCCGCGCCGCACCGATACGGCGCGCGAAGCGGATTTATTCCTGCCGATCCTGCCGGGCACCGATGTGGCGCTCTTCAACGGCATGCTGCATATCTGCCTGTGGGAAGACTTGGTGGACCTGGATTTCATTGCGGCGCATACCGAACGTTTTACCGCGTTGAAGCAAGTGGTGCGCGATTGCACGCCGCCCGTCACGGCGCGCATCTGCGGGATCAGTGAAGATGACTTGCTGCAGGCAGCGCGCTGGTTTGGCCAGTCAGGCGCAGCCCTGTCGCTGTATTGCCAGGGTTTGAACCAGTCATCCTCCGGCACGGCCAAGAATGCGGCGCTGATCAACCTGCACCTGGCCACGCACCAGATCGGCAAACCCGGCGCCGGGCCTTTCTCACTGACTGGCCAGCCCAATGCAATGGGCGGGCGCGAAGTGGGCGGCATGGCCAACTTGCTGTCGGCGCATCGCGACCTGGCCAACCCGCAGCACCGGGCTGAAGTCGCCAGCCTGTGGGGCGTGGAGTCAGTGCCCGCCACGCCGGGCAAGACGGCAGTCGAATTGTTTGAAGCCGTGCGCAGTGGTGAAATCAAGATCTTGTGGATCGCCTGTACCAACCCGGCGCAGTCAATGCCGGAGCAGGCGCTGGTGCGCGAAGCCCTGCAAAAAGCGGAAATGGTGATCGTGCAGGAAGCGTTCACCACCACTGCCACGGTCGGGTATGCGCATGTGCTGCTGCCCGCCACCACCTGGGGCGAAAAAGAGGGCACGGTCACCAATTCTGAACGCTGCATCAGCCGCGTGCGGCCTGCAGTTGCAGCGCCCGGCCAGGCCAGGCATGACTGGGAAATGGTGGTGGACCTGGCGCGGCGGCTGGAGCACTTGCTTGGCCGGCGCGACACGCTGTTTCCCTACGCCAGCGTGGAACAAGTATGGAACGAACACCGTGAATCCACCCGCGGGCGCGACCTCGACATCACCGGCCTGACCTATGAAACGCTGGAACGGCGCGGACCGCAGCAATGGCCTTTCCCGGCTGGCGCCGACAGCGGCCGCAAGCGCCTGTATGAAGATGGCGTATTTGCAACCGACAGTGGCCGCGCCCGCTTTGCCGTCACCGTGTACCAGCCGCTTGCGGACAAGGTCGATGCTCGCTATCCCTTCCATCTCAATACCGGCCGTTTGCGTGACCAGTGGCATGGCATGAGCCGCACCGGCACGGTCGGGCAATTGTTTGCGCATGCGCCGGAACCGGCGCTGGTTATGGCCCAGCCCGACCTTGACTTGCGCCTCTTGAAAGCCGGCGACCTGGTGCACGTCAGCAGCCGCCGCGGTTCGCAGATTTTTCCAGTCGCCGCAGGCGACGATATGCGCAGCGGCCAGGCTTTCATCGGCATGCACTGGGGCGAGGAATATGTATCCGGGCGCGGCCGCGCCGGCGGCGGCACTTACGGCGTGAATGCGCTGACTTCACCGGCCGTCGACCCGGTATCGAAACAACCCGAACTCAAGCATGCGGCGGTGCGCATCCTGAAAGCTGAATTGCCGTGGCGGTTTGTCGTCTTTGGCTGGGCTGACGATGCGCGGGTGCTGGCGCTGCAGGCGCAATTACGGCCTTACATGCGCCGCTTTGCCTATGCCAGCTGCACCCTGTTCGGCCGTGAACGCAGCGGCGTTCTGTTGCGCGCCGCCGATGACCAGGCCGCTGATCCCGCGCTGCTGCAAGAGATAGCCGCGCTATTCGGCCTGGAAGGCGAATCGGTCCTGCGTTACGACGACCGCCGCCGTGGCAACAGTCGGCGCATCCTGGTGCGCGACCAGCAACTGCAAGCCGTGGCATTGGCCGGTGACGTGGCAGCTGAAAACTGGATCAGGGAATACCTGCAATCCGGCCAGTCGGTGGCCAGCCTGGGACGCATGCTGCTGATGCCTGCCAATGTGCCACCCGCCGGTTTCGCCGCCCGCGGGCGGATAGTCTGCAACTGCTTCAATGTCGCCGAAACCAGCATCGATCGCTGCCTCGCGCGACTGGATGCAGGCTCGGCAGATGCCATGCTGGCCGGCTTGCAGCAAGAGCTGAAATGCGGCACCAGTTGTGGTTCATGCGTGCCGGAATTGAAGCAGGTGGTGCTGAAAAAAATGGCAGCTGCCGCACTGGCCTGACAACGCCTGGCCGCGGGGTCCGGGAAGTCGCGGTGTGTTCGGCGCAAGACCTGCGCGGCGCGAAACGACTGGCTGGCGCAGCTTACGAACCGCCCGGCCGGGCCGGGTTTGAATCAGGCTATAAACGACCAAGGTATGAACGCACGAGTGTCCGATTAAGTCCATTATTCCACCGGCCCCGTTTCCAGTGCGCTCGCAACCGTTGATTTCGGCCTTTGAATCGGCACAGTCGCTCGCTGTCCGCGCCGCTGTCCGCACTCCGCACCGTTCCTGTCTATCGCCAGTCTGGTGGCCGGCGCCATGGAACCGCGTACCAGCGCGCGGCACCCACGCCCTTTCTTTTACGGGAGTGGCGTATGGATGGTGTCGGCAAGCAGGGATTCACCGAGCGAAATCTCGCAAGCGCAGCGCAGCAGGGATCGGCAATCGCGCCTGTGCATGCCAGGCCAATGGCGATCCAGCGCGATCCAGTGTCCCCGGCCGACTTTGGCATGGTGCTCGTCAGTGCGCCGCAGGCGGCACGGCCCGCCACCGCAGGCGTGCCGGTACTGACAAGCATCGCCATATCGCAGCCCGCGGCGCCCCCGGCGACGCAGGCACTGGATGCAGCCATCAGCGCCGCCGCGCTGGGCGCGCCTTGCGTCGCCCCCAGCCTGGACCGTGAAAAAAGTTACCGGTCGAGTAACCTGGATTTCCTCATGTTTCGGGCTGGAATCGGTGCAGGCGGCCAAGCCACGCCGACGGTCGAGCCGGCGGCTGGCAGCGCCCATCCGGCGCGCCAGTTCGCGCAGCAATTGGGCGAGCGCTACCAGCATGTGCGGCTGCTGCTGCTGGACCAGGGCACACTGCCTGAGGAATTCGCCGACGGCTTGGCCGCGGCGCAATGCTGGCAAAGCCTGGAACTGGTGGTCGACCTGAAAGCCCTTGGCCCATTTTCTGCGCTGCTGGAAAGCCTGCTGAAAAAAATCCACCTGCCTGCCGGCGCGCCGAAAAAGGAACTGTGCCTGAAGTTTTCCCAGATCGACATCGACAAGGCACGCGCCCCGGTGGAGCTGGCAGCGCTGCGCGCCACGCGGCATGCACGCAGCCCGCTGGTGGTAACCCGGCTGAGCGTGGCGCCCATGACGTCCCAGGCCCTGCTGGCAGGCTTGCTTCACTTCATTCGCCGCAGTCCGGCGCTGGAAAGCCTGCACTTTGCCTGCGGCATGGATGAGACCGGCCGCAACAACGTTTCCCTGTTCCCTGAATTGATGGCGGTACTGGAGCGGGGCTGCGGCGGCTTGCGCGAACTGGCGCTCACCCATTTCCACACGGTCGCCGATTTCGACCGGCTCGCGGCCGTGCTGGAACGCCGCCCCGGCATCAATCGTTTGCGGCTGCTGACCACGCATGACGGCAATGCCAAAGTCCACGGTTTGCGCCTGGCGCGCCTGCTGCCGCCGCACCTGACATCGCTGACTCTTGAAGGCCTGGACCTGAAAGGAGACAATCTTGCTGCATGCGGCATTGCGCTGCTCAAAACCATGCGGCTTGCCCACCTGCGCATCAGCCAGTGCAGTTTCAAGGGCGACCTTGAACCGTTGCTTGCCGGATTGACGTCGAACCAGTCGATCCGCCACTTTGAATTCCTGGACAACAAGGTGGAAGACCGCCGTTACGAACCATCGCGGCTGGCCCGCAGCCTGACATACCACTGTGCGCTGGAAACCCTGGAAATCGAATACTTCGCCAACGCAGCCTTTCGCGCGCAACTGGAAATGATGACGGCCGAGAAACCTGAATTGAAGCTCGTGCTGCACGGTTTCAACGGCCGCGCGAGCGATGACGCCGCACAGCGCCACGGCTGGACACATGACGAGGTCGACGCCGACGCTTCGTGGAGCCGGCGCCCGGCCACGCAAGCCATCAAAAAGCGCGACAGCGATGAAGATGAGGCTACCGTCGAGTTTGACGACATGGATGACGACGACAGCTGATGCATCGCGTTGCGATGGCTGGCTGCGGGGTAAGGTAAGCTGGCGGCTATGAACTCGCATGCACAGACATTCAAAGCCGCCGCCTTCATCAAGGAAATAGGGCGTGGCCGCAAGGGCGCACGCAGCCTGTCGCGCGCCGACGCGGCCGCCTTGTATGGCGCCATGCTCGACGGCCGGGTATCCGACCTGGAAATGGGCGCGGTCGTGCTGGCCATGCGCATCAAGGGCGAGTCGGTGGATGAGATTGCCGGCTTCCTCGATGCGGCGGAGCAATCCTTCGACTTGCTGCCCACGCCAGGCGGCGACTGCATGCCCGTCGTGATACCCAGTTATAACGGCTCGCGCCAGATGCCGAACCTGACGCCGCTCCTGGCTTGCCTGCTGGCGCGCGAAGGCGTGCCGGTGCTGATGCATGGCGTCACCAGCGATCCCGGGCGCGTCACCAGCGCTGAAATCCTGGCGCAGATGAGGCTGGCGCCGCTGGCGTCAACAGCCGACGCGGCGCAAGCCTTTGCAGCACGCCGGCCTGCCTTCCTGCCTGTGGAAGTGCTGGCGCCAAAAATGGCGCGGCTGCTGGCGCTGCGCCGTGTGCTGGGGGTGCGCAATTCCACGCATACGCTGGTCAAGATCATGCAGCCTTTCACCGGGCCGGCCCTGCGCCTGACTTCTTACACGCATCCTGAATACCTGCAGATGCTAAGCGCGTATTTTTCCACCCTCGCGCCAGTTGAACGCGGCGATGTATTCCTGATGCGCGGCACCGAGGGCGAAACTGTCGCCAATCCGAAGCGCGCCAACCAGGTCGACTGGTTTCACCAGCACCAGCGCCAGATACTGATCGAACGGCAAGCGCCGGTCGACCAGTTGCCGCCGCTGCCCGAAGGCAGCGATGCCCCCACCACAGCGCGCTGGATCATGCAGGCGCTGGAAGGTACTGCGCCGATACCCTCGTCGATCGCAGAACAGGTGGAGCATTGCTTGCGCGTGGCACGCGCAAAGTAGCGCAGTCCCTCGCATCGGGCAGTCAGGCCGTGCGGGGATGGCAAGACGAGCCCGACGCAGGGGGCTAATATCCAATAGCCGTTTGCCCCAGGCCAGTTCCCGAACCCCGGCGACGACCAAGGGCGTCTTCAACCTGCCGCTTGAAAAATCCTAAGGGCTGCTCGTCACCGAACGGTGAATGCATAGCGGGTGGAACCGACTTGCTCCCTTCCACACTCACCGTCCTTTGACGCCAGGGACAGAAAATGAGTGATCCAGCAGGTGCGGGCAGCGCAAGCAATAGCAACACCCTGTATGCAAGCCACACGTCCAGCACGCTCACGCGGGAAACGCCGGCCCCGGTCGCAAGCACCACCCCACCTGTTAGCCCCAGAATGACAACGCCGTCGCGGGCAGATAGTTATCCCATCGCCAGCTTGCCCGGATTACCACCTGAAAAGCTGAATGAAATCCTGGAGTACCTGCCTGTAAGCGATCTACTTCGCCTGGGCATGACAAGCAGGCATATGGACGAGGAGACAGTCTCGTTCTTGCGGTTCAAGCCCGTCGATGGCAGGAACGCGGACCGCGCCGACGAATACGCTGCCTTCGCCAGTCGCGTGCTGCTGAAGGCTTGTGCAAAGCTGAAAACGCAGAGAAGTAATGCACGGCTTGAAATCGCGCCGTGGCAGGCGAATGCAAAGGCGAAAATGGCGGCCCGGCTGGCAGAATTATCGGGAAAAGCTGCTGCCCTGGCGGCCGGCCTCGGGCGCCGCTTCGGCGACATTTCCATCAACCTCGACGACGCCACTTCCTGCGAGCTCGCGCAGTCATTGATCCCGTCCCCGGGATGGACCCATCTTGAACTGAACGTCGTGCAATTGAGGGCGCTAGTGCCCATTCTCTGGCAACTGGTCGAAATACATGCACATGCAGACGCGCCCGCGCGTAAGTTCAGCATTGTATGCACGGACAACGAGTTTGGACCGGCTTCTCTGGCGTCTCGCCCGGATCGGCTGCTTCAACTGTTGGAGAAAACGCTGACGTGCCTTCCGGAGCGGTTGCAACTTTCAACGCTGCGCCTGCCGGGGTGCGCGTTCGACGACTTCAGCGCAATCATCGCGGAAAACCCCCTGCTGGAGGCGCTTGAGATTGAAATGCCCAATAAGGAGGACGCAACCATTGAGCTCACTACGCTCCTGGCAGCGTGCCAGAATCTCAAATCGCTCGGCTTGTATTACCGGACCGCGCTACCCCAAAGGCGGGCCGTTTTCACACGCCTGCTTGACACGCTCAAGGACTTGCCACTGCCCGTCTTTTCGTTGTCTATCACCACAAATTGGCAAAACTGGATGAGTGCCCGTCTGGCCACACTCGTCACCCCGCACCGGCGCGAACTTGCGTTCGAAAATTTTTTTTTCATGACAGGCTCTGTGGCCGGCCTGGGGGACGCAATCTGCCAGAGCCGTTCCATGGAATTCCTGGCCTTTTCCAATTGCACATTCTCTGCTGTGGCTGAATTCGATGCCTTGCTTGACGGGGTGGCCGGGAGTACCAGCCTGTTGAAGCTGTCGGTAGTGGAGTGCAGCCGGCGTGGTGCGCCCCTGGACGCGCGTTTGCTCGCCGCAGCCGGGCAATGCATCTCGCTGCAACAGCTGGAAATTTGCCCCACTTATGCGAAACGTCACCCCAAAGCCCTGGCCAATTTGCGCCTGGCGCGACCGGACCTTGAAATCCATGACGGCCCGTCGGATGGCAGCGTTGACAGCAGCGATGAAGACGACATCGCCGTTGACGAGGACGCTCCGGAAGATCACAGCGAACTTATCGCGGAGTGCGACGAGCATGAGGTGTGGGGGCGAGAGGCGATACGCGAGGCTGAACGTGAAGGCGACGCCGACACCGACACCGACACCGACGGCGACACCGACGGCGACAGCGAAGACTGACCGCAATGCGTATGGTCGCCTGCCTGGCAGGTCACTGTATGCATTACTTGCCTTTAACAAGAGGGAGTGGAAATGAATAACGAAACAAGCGTACGCAAACTCAGCGGTGAGTTTTCACGGACAGATTTGACCAATGCCGACAAGGACCGCACAACCGACGCCAGCGATGCCCTTCCCGGACAAGAAGCGCCGGCGCAGCTCAGTATCAAAACGCCGTCCCGGACCACGGTCGCACTGAGCTTGCCTGGCATGTCACCCGAAATCCTGCACGATATTTTTAATCGCTTGCCAGTGATCGATATCGCCCGGGTGAGCATGACCTGCCCGCAGCTCCATACGCATGCCCTTGGCTATCTGCGCCGTCCGCCATTGACTTCCGAGCGCCGGGCGCAGTATGTGAATGTCTGCGCCACCAGGGTCGACAAGGCCCAAAAGACCCTGGCAAGTGGCAGGCTGAGCGCATACGGCTTGCTTCCCCCGACGCAGGCCTATGCGAAAGCGCTCATGGAGCTGCGGCAGGAGCAGTTGACTTCGGAAGCCGAGTTGGTTGCCGCCGCGTGCGGCGACACCTATCACGACGTTGCGTTCACCATGGACGATGACTACACGGAGGAGATCGGCGCTGCACTGATCCAGGCCGGGGGCTGGAGGCGCCTTGAGCTGCGTGTGAAAAACGCCGAGCCACTGGGGCCCTTCCTATGGCAGCTGATGGAAGCCCAGGCGCACAAAGACAGTCCCGAGCGCAAGATCAGTATTACCTACGACCAGGAGTTTCGCACGGCGTTGACGCCTGACGCCCGCATGCTGCTTACTTGTTTGCCCGATGTCGGTTCGAAATTACAACTCACGGGGGTCGCGTGGTACCGACCTCTTGCGGACAACCCAAACTCCAATGCGCTTGCGCTGCATTTGCTGAGCTTTGCTGATGACGACCAACTGGCCATGGTGGTGAGGGAGGTCCGCAACTTGAAGGTCGAAGATTTTCACCTCTCCCTGCAAACGGCTATAGGTGTGAACTCCACCTGCCTTGCCGGCCTGGTTACCCCGCAAATGCGCCGGCTTAAATGCGAGGGTATGCATTTCAATACAGGATCGCTGGCTGGCTTTGGCCCTGCACTGGGCAAGAGTAAAGCCATTGAAAAACTGGCCTTCACCAACTGCACGTTCAACGATCAGGAGGAATGGAAAGCCTTGCTGGACGGCGTGGCAGCAAGCCGCTCGCTGACCCACTTTTCCCTGGTGGGATGTGAAGCCGGGCAAGCGCTGATGGACGACAAATTGGCCCAGGCCCTGGCGCAGTGCACGTCGCTGCAGGCGATTGAAATAACACCTTTTCATATAGACCCCCTGGCCGAAGGGCTGCGCCAGGCTTTGCTTGTTTCCCGGCCAGATGTGACCGTCACGGAGGATCTCGACTGGGGTCGTGAGAACGCTGGCGTGCTAGTGGGCGTCGGTGGGCAACACCATGGCGTCCCCGTGCTTGCTGTGGCTGATGATGGGCAAGACGCAGACGATTAACGGGGTCTCCCCTGGAACGCCTTTCCCTGGATTTCTCCATTCTGGAAGACCGGGATATAGCCGAAGCCTGGATGCGGGCGGTCGACGGATGCAAGTCGCTCAAGGAGTTGGTGTTAAACGCCGAGTTCGTGGACCGATTTCCGAAGTCAGTGGCCGATATGCGGAGATCGCGCCCGGATGTCAACGTGCGTGTGATCTTCCCGACTTCTCATCGGCGCATTCCTCTGAACGCAGGGGCTAACGAAGAACATACCAGCGAATCGTCACTGGGCGAAGATGGACAGGTAGCCGAACCGGCGATCGGCGTGTGGGCTGAGTACGCCAACTCTGCGGAAGACGACCCTGAATCCGGGGCAGGGGAGTCGGACTACTCGTACGAAGGCGGCGCGAGTAACGGTAGCGAAAGCGACGCCTAAGTTCTATAGGCGGCCACCGCATTGGTTCTCACGATGGCCGCGAGCCGGCTCGCGCGAGAGCCAGGTGACCCGATATCTCCTTCCCGCCTAAAGATCCGGTGCGGCCGGAACCAGCGAGTGCTGGTCCGCACTCACCTGCTTTGCAAAATCAAGGAGCAGGCAATGGATTACGCAGTAACGCCCTTCGCACGCACCAGCAATGAGCCGACCACCTCTGCGACACCGTCCACGACCACAACCAACTCAACCCAGGATCCCGCGCTGAACAAGTCGTCAACTGAACCAGCGATGACGACACCCTCGAGAACCAGTGTCTATTCCGTTGCCAGCGTGCCCAGCCCGCCGAATGAGCTACTGCTCGACATTCTGTCCAGGCTGCGGCTGAACGACTTGTTTTCGCTGTGCCTCGTATCCAAAGGGATGAGGCCGGCGAGTGAACTGGCGATGCTGCGGGTGCAGCGCGCGGATGCAGGCACCCGCGCCATGGGCAGCCGGATCGCGAATGCAGTGCTGCAGAAGGCGTGGTTCAAGCTGTATTCAGAAAAGGGAGACGCGATAGTCGCGGTCGATTTCCTTGAAAATGAGGCGCAACAGGTACTGCGTGCCTCCTTGGCGCCAGCAACAGAAGAAGCAATACGCGCTTTCTCTTCAGTTGGCCGCCGCTATATGGAAATACCGGTCTGTCTTTTCCCCGGCTTTCCAAAAAAAGCCGGGTCCGCCCTGATCCAGGCAGATGGGTGGTCGCACCTGAAATTGAGCGGCTTCAATCGGCAGACCCTGGGCGCCTTCCTGTCGGAGCTGATCGCAACCAGGGGTGGAGTGAACCAGCGGCCGCGCAAGGTCAGTATCGATATGGTGGATTTCGAGGCGGGATCTGTCGCATCGGCGATCGCACAGATTGAGGCATTGTCCCGGTGTGCGCCGCAATTGACGCTTTCCGGCCTGCGGTTATCAACGTTTTTTATCGATGAACTGAAGAACGTGATCGCTGCTGGCAAGAGTATCGAGGAACTGCACATCGACATTCAGACAGGCCACATGGGACGTGCGGAAAATTTTATCGGAAACCTGGCTCGCCTCAAGAATCTGAAAGTGCTGGAACTGAACCTGCAAGGGGCTTGCGGGCCCATTTCGCAGCCGCTGGTCAAACAAATCGCGGCTCTGCAAATGGATACCCTTTCCTTGTTCAACCACGACGGC
>JAQGMC010000108.1 GCA_028292545.1 Paucimonas sp. | reverse complement strand
TTGCGCTCGACTTTCTTGCGCTCGACCTGGCTGCAATGGCGTTCGCGTTCAGGCACGCGATCCGACTTGTCCAGCCAATGCAGTCGATCCGGCGGCAAACCGTCCGGGCAGTCCCGCGGGATCTTGCCCGGCACAGCAGGAGCAACAGGAACATGGAACGATCATTCGCACAGGAAGTGGAAAAACTCCAGCTCAAGAAGGGCGAGCTTTTTCATGGCGAAGGCATATTGGCCGTCACCAAGGCTTTGCTGCAATCAGGCGTCAGCTATGTCGGCGGCTACCAGGGCGCGCCGATCTCGCACCTGATCGACGTGCTGGGCGACGCACGCGACTTGCTGGATGAACTGGGCATCTACTTCGAGAACAGCGCTTCCGAAGCCGGCGCGGCAGCCATGCTGAGCGCCTCGGTCAACTACCCGGTTCGCGGCGCGGTCACCTGGAAATCCACGGTCGGCACCAATGTCGCCTCCGACGCCTTGTCCAACCTGTCCTCAGCCGGGGTGCTGGGCGGCGCGCTCATCATCCTGGGCGAAGATTATGGCGAAGGCTCCAGCATCATCCAGGAACGCACCCATTCGTTTGCGATGAAATCGCAGATGTGGCTGCTCGACCCGCGCCCCAACCTGACTTCGATCGTGAAATCGGTGGAGCAAGGCTTTGAACTGTCCGAAGCCAGCAATACGCCAGTCATGATCCAGTTGCGCATTCGCGCCTGCCATGTGCACGGCAGCTTCGTCGCCAGCGATAACCGGGCGCCGGTTTTTTCCACCCACAACCCGCTGCTGAAGGCGCGCTTCGACCCGGGCGTCATCAACCTGCCGCCAGCAACTTATGCGCAGGAAAAGCACAAGATCGACCAGCGCTGGCCGGCAGCCGTCAAGTACATCCAGGACAACCAGCTCAATGAACATTTCCCGGGCGATTGCGAGGATGTCGGCATCGTCGCGCCCGGCGGCTTGTACAACGGCTTGATCGGCGCGATGCAGCAGCTGGGCCTGGCTGACAGCTTCGGCAAGAGCCGCATTCCGATCCTGGCGCTGAATGTGGTCTATCCACTGGTGCCGGAGGAATTGCTGGCTTTCTGCCGCGGCAAGCGCGCCGTACTGATGGTGGAGGAAGGCCAGCCCAATCATATCGAGGAAGCGCTCAACGCCTTCCTGCGCAAATCGGACATTGCAACCGAAGTGCATGGCAAGGGCGCCTTCCCGATGGCCGGTGAATACACTGGCGAAGTGCTGTTGAAAGGCGTGTCGAACTTCATCGATGCCGTGGCGCCGGCCGGCTTGCAAGCCGACACCGTGCACATGCGCGCCACCGACCTGGTGCGAGTCAAGGCCGACGCTGCGCAACAACTCGGCAACCCGGTGCCGGTGCGCCCGCCCGGCTTTTGCGTTGGCTGCCCGGAACGCCCGGTGTTTTCCGCGCTGAAGATGACGAAGAAGAAATTCGGCGACATCCACATCAGCGCCGATATCGGCTGCCATACCTTTGGCGCGCTGGCGCCTTTCCAGGTCGGCAATACCGTTCTCGGTTACGGCCTGGGCCTGGCCAGTTCTTCCGGCATCGGCCACCTGATGGACAAGCGCGTCATCAGCATCATGGGCGATGGCGGCTTCTGGCATGGCGGCCTCACCACCGGTGTCGTGAATGCGGTCTACAACCAGCATGATTCGGTGCTGGTGATCATGAAAAACGGCTATACCTCGGCCACCGGCACCCAGGTCATTCCCTCCTCGCCTTCGCAGCCGGTGAAACCGGTGGCGCTCGATATTGAAACCACGCTCAGGGGCGTGGGCGTCAAATGGGTGAAGACGGTGCCCAGCTACAAGGTCGGGCAAATGCTGGAGACCTTGTCGGACGCCATGACGACCACCACGCCCGGCCTCAAAGTCATCATTGCCGATGGCGAATGCCAGCTCGAGCGGCAGCGCCGCATCAAGCCGCAGATTGCGCGCAGCCTGGCGGCCAAGGAACGCGTGGTCACGACCCGCTTCGGCATCGACAGCGATGTCTGCACCGGTGACCATTCCTGCATCCGCATTTCCGGCTGCCCGTCGCTGACGATCAAGCCCAACCCGAGCGCCCTGCGCACCGATCCGGTGGCCAGCGTCAATAACGGTTGCGTCGGTTGCGGCCTGTGCGGCGAGAATGCGCATGCCGCCGTGCTCTGCCCTTCGTTCTACAAGGCCGAGATCATCCGCAACCCGAGCCGCTTCGACCGCATCAAGCATCGCCTGCGTTCCAAGGTCATTGGCTGGATGGCGGGCCAGTCGCGCGTCGCGGCCTGAGCGCCGCCGTGCGAAAACCACATGAATGCGTGAACACATGAATCCACAGACAAAGTCTTTCAGCATCCTCATCGCAGCCCTGGGCGGCGAAGGCGGCGGCGTGCTGGCGGACTGGTTGGTCGCGGCCGCCAGCAGCATGGAATTCCCGGTGCAATCCACCTCGGTGCCCGGCGTGGCCCAGCGCACCGGCGCCACCAATTACTACATCGAACTCTATCCGGTGCCGCGCAGCGAACTGGCTGGCGCCACGCCCGTGTTTGCGCTGACGCCCTCCCCCGGCCGGGTCGACCTGGTCGCGGCCACGGAATTGATGGAAGCGGGACGCGCGGTGCAATCCGGCTTCACGCATCCGGAACGCACCACCCTCGTCGCCTCGACCCATCGCGAATATGCGGTGGCGGAAAAAGTGATTCCCGGCGACGGCCGCTACGACGGCCAGGGCGTGATGGATGTCGCGCGCACGCTGTCGAAAAAAGTGCATCTTTTCGACATGCGCCAGCTGGCGCTGCAGCACGGCACGGTGATCAACTCCGTGCTGTTTGGCGCGATGCTGGGCACGGGTGAATTGCCGCTGTCGCGCCAGGCGTGCGAACAGGCGATCCGTGATTCCGGCAAGGCGGTCAAGGCCAGCCTGGCGGGATTCAATGCCGGCTTTGAGGCGGTGGCAAACCCGGCAGCGGTCGCCGCGCCGGCAGTTGCTGAAGCAGCAGCTGAAGCAGCACCAACGCGCAAGCCAACCGGCCCGCTGGCAGATCTGATCGCCCGTTATCCGGAAAGCCTGCACGCCATCCTGCAAGCCGGCGTCGAGCAACTGGTGGATTACCAGGACCTCGGTTATGCGATGACCTACATGGAGCGGGTCGCGCAAGTCCACCAGGCGCAGATCGCTGGTGAAAAAGCAGGCCCCGACACCACGCGTGAAGCAGCCCGCTACCTGGCGCTGTGGATGAGTTATGAAGACGTGATCCGGGTCGCCGACCTGAAGTCGCGCGCTCAGCGCTTGCAAAGGGTGCGCACCGAAGTCGGCGCCGGGCCCAACGATCCGATGCGCGTCACGGAATTCCTGAAACCCGGCCTGGATGAATTGTGCTCGGTGCTGCCGCGTGGCATTGCCAACATGCTGCGCGCGCGCCTGAAAGACCGCGCGCACCAACTGCATGTCGGCATCCACTTGCGCAGTGACACCGTGCTCGGCTTTGCCGCACTGGTCGCGCTGCGTTCGCTGCGCGGCATCCGTCCGCGCACCTGGCGCTTCGACCGCGAACAGCAAGCAATCAAGCGCTGGTTGTCCAGCCTGCAGGCAGCGCTGGCGCTGGATGGCGCGCTGGCGCATGAAATCGCGCTGGCCGGCAATGTGGTCAAGGGCTATGGCGAAACCAATGAACGCGGACACCGCAACCTTGACCGGATATTGGCGATTGCTGCCGAAGCCGGCCCCGGCAATGCCGCTGCGATTGCCGAGCGCGTGCGCGCCGAGCGCTTGCGCGCCCTGTCCGAAGGCGAGACGCCGTCGCCAGTCGTATCGAATACCAACCCGGTCATCAAGCCGATCAGTTTCGTGCCGCGGCGCAAATCCGCCGCCCGTTCGGACTGAGCAAGGAATATGCTCGCATCAGGCAGCCGGCAACAAGACCGGCGCCTGAGCGGGCAAGGTAACAGCCTGAAGATGCAAGGAGACATGGAATGAATGTTGCCGCCGAACGATCCAGCCTTGGCAGTCGCCTGCCGAGCCTGCCCGACCCGCAGGCTGCAGTGTGTATTGGCCCGACGGACCTGCCCTTGCTGGAACTCGGTTCCTGGGAATTGCTGGCCAATGCGGTGCGCGACTTTGGCGATCGTGACGCCATTGCCAGCCCGCTGCGCAAGCAGACTTTGCGTTACGCCGAACTGGCGCGCCAGGCCGCCACGGTGGCTGCTGCATTGCTGGAAATCGGCATCGCACCCGGCGACCGCGTTGGCGTGTGGAGCGCCAACCGCTCGGAATGGGTGGTCATGCAATTCGCCGCGGCCAAGATCGGCGCGATCCTGGTCAACATCAACCCGGCCTACCTGGAAGCAGAACTGCAGTATGTGGTCGAGGATTCCGGCTGCCGCGCGCTGGCGCTGTCGTCAAGTTATCGTGGCCGCGACTGCCTGGCTGCGGCCCAGAATGTGCGCAAGCAGTCGCAGCAACTCGTACACCTGATCTTGCTCGACGATGCGCAGAGCCTGCAAGAACCGGCAGCGGCGCAGACGGGATCCGTCATCCATTGGGAACAATTGCTGGAAACCGGCCGCCAGCGCCTCGACGCCCGCGGCGACGAACCCTTCGCAATCGACCCGCGCGCACCCGCCAACCTGCAATACACTTCCGGCACCACCGGCAAGCCCAAGGGCACGACCCTGTCCCACTACGGCCTGGTCAACAATGGCGCGCTGATCTCGCGCCGCCTGGGTTTGACGCGAGCCGACCGCATCTGCCTGCCGGTGCCCATGTTCCATTGCTTCGGCATGGTCATCGGCGTGCTGGGCGCAGTCGCCTGCGGCGCCTGCATCGTCTTCCCCGGTGAAACCTTCGACGCGCTGGCCACGCTGGACGCCATCGAAAAAGAGCGCTGCACCGGCGTATATGCAGTGCCGACCATGTTCATTGCAATGCTCACGCATCCCGACTTCGACAGTGCGCGCGTGGCGACGCTTAACAAGGGTTTGATGGGCGGTTCGCTATGCCCCGCCAATGTGGTGCGCGACACGATAGAAAAAATGCACATGACCAGCATGTCGCTGGTGTATGGCATGACTGAAACCTCGCCGATCTCGCTGCAATCCTTCCCCGACGATACGCTGGCTGAAAAACAGGATTCGGTCGGCCGGCCGCTCGACCATACCCAAGTGCGGGTCATCGATCCAGTCACGCGCGAACCGAAGCGTCCGGGTGAAATCGGCGAACTCCAGGTGCGCGGTTACCTGGTGATGCTGGGCTATTGGCAGAAACCGGAAGCGACCCGCAACACCATCGGTGCCGATGGCTGGCTCAGTTCCGGCGACCTGGCAACGATGGATGAACGCGGCTTTGTGCAGATCGTCGGCCGCTCGAAAGACATGGTGATTCGCGGCGGCGAAAATATCTATCCGCGCGAAGTCGAGGAAACCTTGCGCAGCCTGCCCGGCGTGGCGGATGCGCATGTATTCGGCATACCTGACAGTTATTACGGCGAACAGCTCTGCGCCTGGATCAAGCCCCTGCCAGGCGCCGTGCTGGACGAGCAGGCGGTGAAGGCTGGTTGCAAGGAGCGCATTGCGAGTTACAAGGTGCCTTACTACATCCGCTTCGTCGAAGAATTCCCGTCGACGGCAAGTGGCAAGGTGCAGAAATTCCGTATGCGTGAATCTGAAATGAAGGAACGCAATATCGCGGCCTGATTGACGCGGCAGCTGCCATTGGCTTGGGCCGTGGCGCCTGCAACCGCGCGCAGTCAGAACGGTGAAGCACATGAAAGGAAGCGGTGACAACATGACTGGCACAATGAAAACCATGGAACGGCCCGCAGCAGCGGCGCCAACACAATCTACGCCCGCCGCCACGGCTGCCGGGCCGCTGGCGCAAGGCGATTTCCAGGCCGACCTGCTGGCCTTTACCGATTACTGGCAGGCGCTGGCAACGGCGCTGGAAAAACTGCCGCCACGTCCGCAGCGCGAACCAGCCGAACAGGAACAGGCGCAACGCATATTGGACGGTGGCCGCGACAGCCGCGAGCGTTTCCTGATGCGCCATGCGGGTGCCGTCTATGACCAGCTCACCAGCAACAAGACCGTCTTTTTGCGGCTGGACGAGCTGGTCGAGGCAGCAGCGCGCCAATTCCCGCGCCTGGTGCCGCCGGCCGAGCTGGTGGCGCGCGAAAACACGCAGCGCCAGGGCGACAAGGATGGCCATGAGATCGACCAGGGCATCCTGCTGTCGCATGTGCTGGCCGACCCGGTTTGCGGCACCCACCTGTGCCACGCGATGCTGCTGCCGCATCCGCGCACAGCCGAGTACCTCGAAGCCTTCTTGCGCGATGGCCGGGTCGACCTGGGCACGGTGCTGGTCGAGCGCCAGGGCACGGCCGGCATGGTGTTGCTGAAAAATGAGCGTTTCCTGAATGCGGAAGACGATGGCACCGTGGAGATGCAGGAAATCGCGGTCGACCTGTGCATGCTGGACCCGAAAATCCAGGCTGGCGTGCTGCGCGGCGCTGAATTCACCAGCGGCAAGCACAAGGGCAAGCGCGCCTATTGCGCCGGCATCAACCTGACCCATCTCTACCATGGCAAGGTGTCCTATATCTGGTACCTGAAGCGCGAGATGGGTTTCATGAACAAGATCTTCCGCGGCATGGCTACGCCCGACCGTTCGCCGGACGAAGTGCGGGGCAAGACGCTGGAAAAAACCTGGATCTCGGCGATTGAAGGATTTGCCATCGGCGGCGGCTGCCAGTATGTGCTGGTCACGGATGTGAACCTGGCGGAAAAGACCGCTTACTTGACCTTGCCGGCGAAGAAGGAAGGCATCGTGCCGGGCGCGGCCAACATGCGCCTGCCGCGCTTTGTCGGCGACCGCATTGCGCGCCAGGCCGTGATGATGGAACGCCGCATCGATTGCGACAGCGACGTCGGCCGCATGATTTGCGACCGCATCGTCGAGGATGGCAAGATGGGCGAAGCAATCGATGAAGTCATCGAAGGCATGAACCGGTCTGGCGTGGTCAGCGCCGGCAGCAACCGCCGCGCCTTCCGCGTCGCGCATGAGCCGCTGGACCTGTTTCGCAACTATATGGCGATGTATGCGCGCGAACAGGCCTACTGTCATTTCAGTCCGGCGCTGATTGCAAACCTGGAACGCTTCTGGGGCGCGGACAAACGCCAGCCCTGAAGGCGGCGCTTGCATGCAAAAGGATCAAAACCAAAACAGCAACACGGAGGCGTGAATGAAAGATGGCTTGAAAGTCGGCACCACCTACACCACCGCCCGCGACATCGACGAGGGGCGCACCATCGGTTTCATGGGCGACGCCCTGCGGGTCTACGCCACGCCACGCATGGTGCATGACGTTGAACACAGTTGCCGTGAACTGCTGCTGCAGTTTCACGAAGAGGGCGAGGATTCGGTCGGCGCGCGGGTCGAAATCGACCACCTGGCCCCGACCCTGCTGGGCCAGAAAGTCACGCTGCATGTCACCGTGACTGAGATTGCGCTGCCGCGCCTGTCTTTCGATGTCGAGGTCAAGGATGAGCTCGACACCGTCGGCCGCGCCAAGCATGTCCGCTTCGTGGTTGACACCAGCAAGCAGGCTGCGCGCCTGGCCAAGAAACAGGATCGCCTAAAAGCATTGCGCGGAGAAGCGTAATTGGCGAATCCCGCAAAGTTCCCATCTATTGCTACCAGTGCGTTGCCGGTCGCAGTCTGCTCACCGTGGAAGTGCGGGATGGCGTGGGCGCTGCTGGCAGGCGCGGCAGCAGCAGCCGCCCGCAGGCATGTTGAAAAGATAAAGCAAGGGAAGTGGTTGGCAGGCGTGAACTTGCGCTAGAGTTTTGGCGGGCGATATATGAAGCTCCCTCCCTTTCAAGGGGAGGGCGGGGGTGGGGATGGGGTTGATGGCCCCGAAAATCACGCGTGGCGCGTGTCGATTTTGCAGTGGCGGTAAAGGCAGGGGATATCTGTCCGGGAAGGCATTGCCAGCGGAGCTGGCCAAATTCTAACAATATTGGAGATTCTGAAATGAAGAACAACGTATTGCGCAAGACCCTGCTGGCAGCAGCCATGTTCGGCCTGGCCGGGGCCGCCCTGGCGGACGTGAACGTGGGCGTCACCCTGTCCCTGACCGGCCCGGCAGCATCGCTGGGCATCCCCGAAAAAAACACGATTGCCCTGCTGCCCACCACTATCGGCGGCCAGAAAATCAACTACATCATGCTGGATGACGAATCCGACACGACCAAGGCCGTGCGCAACACCAAGAAACTGATTTCGGAAGACAAGGTCGACATCATCATCGGCTCCTCCATTACGCCGGCGTCGCTGGCCATGGTGGATTCGGTGGCCGAAGGCCAGACGCCAATGATTTCACTGGCCGCCAGCTCCAAGATCGTGGAGCCGGTCGACGCCAAGCGGCGCTGGGTCTTCAAGTCGACCCAGAACGACATCATGATGGCTGGCGCCGTGGTCGACAGCATGGCCAAGTCGGGCGTCAAGACAGTGGCCTTCATTGGCTTTGCCGATGCCTATGGCGAAGGCTGGTACACGGAATTCAGCAAAGCCGCTGCAGCGAAGAACATCAATATCGTCGCCAATGAACGCTATGTGCGCAACGACACTTCCGTCACCGGCCAGGTGTTGAAGATCGTCGGCGCCAAGCCTGATGCAGTGTTGATCGCCGCTTCCGGCACGCCAGCCGTACTGCCGCAAAAAACGCTGAAAGAGCGCGGTTACAACGGCAAGTATTACCAGACCCACGGCGTGGCCAATGGCGACTTCCTGCGCGTCGGCGGAAAGGATGTGGAAGGCACGCTGCTGCCGGCTGGCCCGGTGCTGGTTGCCAGCCAGCTGCCCAACGACCATCCGGTGCGCAAATCGGCATCTGAATACGTGGCCAAATATGAAGCGACCTATGGCAAGGGTTCGGTTTCCACCTTCGGCGGCCATGCCTGGGATGCGGGCCTGTTGATGCAAAGCGCAGTCACCTCGGCCCTGAAGAAAGCTACGCCCGGCACCCAGGCCTTTCGCGATGCGATGCGTGACGGCATCGAAGGCGTGAAAAACCTGAGTGGCGCGCATGGCGTTTTCAACATGACGCCGACCGACCACGTGGGCCAGGATGAGCGCGCCCGCGTCATCGTCAAGATCGAAAACGGCGCCTGGAAATACCAGCCGTAATCGTCCACGCCGCACTGGCTGTAAGCCGTCCTGGCTGCTGCGTTCCACCTTGTGGCGCGCAGCAGCCAGGACGCGCGCGCACCAGAGGCGCGTGCAGCCGACTGGCGGGCATAAAAAGTCCTTGCAAGACGTGGCCGGCAAGCCAAAGAATCTGCTAGTCTCGCACGGCAACAAATAATCGCACCCACGCAAGTAAGTCGCGCACGGGACTGTGTCGCGAAGACCTTCCCTGCGCGGGAGGCATCAGGGAAAAACGCATGGATCTATCAATAGCCGCCATCCTCGCCCAGGATGGCATTACTACCGGCGCAATCTACGCGCTGCTGTCGCTGGCGCTGGTGCTGGTTTTCTCGGTCACGCGCGTGATCTTCATTCCGCAAGGCGAATTCGTCGCCTTCGGCGCGCTGACGCTGGCCGCGATCCAGTCCAACCGTTTTCCGCTGTCCGCCACGATGCTGGTCGGACTTGGCTTGGCTGTGTTCCTGATGGAGCTGGTGGGCACCTTGCGTTCAGACGCGCTGCGCCAGCATGCACTGCGCAACCTGGCGCTGGCAGCGGCAAAATTCGTCATCGCGCCCGCCCTGATCTGGCTGCTGGCGCGCCAGGCCGTGGCCAACCCGCTGGCGATGCCGCTGCAAGTGCTGCTCACCCTGCTGATCGTGGTGCCGATGGGACCAATGATTTACCGGCTGGCTTTCCAGCCGCTGGCAGAAGCCAGCACGCTGGTGTTGCTGATCGTAGCGGTGGGCGTGCATTTCGCGCTGCTGGGCCTGGGGCTGGTGATCTTCGGCGCCGAAGGCTCGCGTACCCAACCCTTCTCCGACCTGCGGGTGGAGATTGGCGCGCTGGCGATCTCGGGCCAGAGCATGGTGATCGTGGGCGTCTCGGTGGCTTTGATCGTGGCGCTTTACCTCTACTTCGAACGCACGCTGTCGGGCAAGGCATTGCGCGCCACCGCCGTGAACCGCCTCGGCGCCCGCCTGGTCGGCATCGGCACCACGCAAGCCGGCCGGCTGGCCTTTACGCTGGCTGCTGCGATGGGCGCGCTGTGCGGCGTGCTGATCGCGCCGCTGACCACTGTCTATTACGACAGCGGCTTCCTGATCGGCTTGAAAGGTTTTGTCGGCGCCATCATCGGCGGCCTGGGCAGTTATCCGGTGGCGGCTGCCGGCTCGCTGCTGGTGGGCTTGCTGGAAGCGTATTCCTCCTTCTGGGCCAGCGCCCTGAAGGAAGTCATCGTGTTTACCCTGATCATCCCCGTCCTGCTGTGGCGCTCGCTGACTTCGCGGCATGTTGAAGACGAGGGAGAAGAATGATGAAAAAACTGCCGCTTCTCTTTTTGCTCGTTGCTGCCCTGCTGCCGGTGCTGCCGACGCCTGAATTCTGGATTACGCTGGCCAACTACATCGGCTTGTATTCAATCGTGGCGCTCGGGCTGGTTTTACTCACGGGCGTGGCTGGCCTCACCTCGTTTGGCCAGGCTGCATTCGTGGGAATCGGGGCTTATGCCACTGCTTACCTCACCACCGCCTTCGGCATGTCACCGTGGATGGGGCTATTGGTCGGCTTGCTGCTGACCCTGGCTGCGGCGTTTTTCATTGGCGCCATCACGATGCGGCTGTCGGGCCACTTCCTGCCGCTGGGCACGATTGCGTGGGGACTGTCACTGTTTTTCCTGTTCGGTAACCTTGAATTCCTGGGCAAATATGATGGCTTGAACGGCATACCGCCGATCAGCCTGTTTGGCTATACGCTGGCCAGCGGCCGCCAGATGTATTACGTGATTGGCGTGGTGCTGGTGCTGGCAATGATTGCGGTGCAAAACTTGCTGAACTCCCGCCCCGGGCGCGCAATCCGGGCACTCAAGGGCGGCGGCGTGATGGCTGAGGCTATGGGCGTCAATACCGCCTGGATGAAGATCGTGGCTTTCGTGCTCGCGGCGCTGCTGGCTTGCATTTCCGGCTGGCTGTATGCGCATTTGCAGCGTGCGGTGAACCCGACGCCCTTCGGCCTGAATGCCGGCATTGAATACCTGTTCATGGCCGTCGTTGGCGGCGCCGGTTACGTGTGGGGCGCGATCCTTGGTTCCACGCTGCTGACGCTGATGAAGGACCAGCTGCAATCCTGGCTGCCCAAGCTGCTGGGCGCGAACGGCAATTTCGAAGTGATCGTGTTCGGCATGCTGATGGTGCTGCTGCTGCAGCGCGCCCGGGACGGCATCTGGCCGTATATCCGGCGCCGCTTTCCGGCGCAGCCCAATGCCGTGGCGCCTGCCACTGCCCCGGCCCTTCCTATGCGCGCCAAGCACACGCCGGGCGAAGTCGTGTTGAAGGTGGACCGCGCGCGCAAAGAGTTTGGCGGCCTGGTAGCCGTCAACGACATGGAATTCGATGTGCGCGCCGGTGAAATCATGGGCTTGATCGGCCCCAATGGCGCTGGCAAATCCACGATGTTCAACCTGGTGACGGGCGTGCTGCCGGTCACGCGCGGCGAAATCCTGTTCCGCAGCCACGGCGAATTGCGCCGCATCGTTGGCTTCAGTTCGCGCGACATCGTCAAGTTGGGCATTGCCCGCACCTTCCAGCATGTGCGCCTGATGCCGCACATGACGGTGCTGGAGAATGTCGCCATTGGCGCGCACTTGCGTGGCACCCACGGCGACCTGGCCGGCATCGCCACCAGCATCCTGCGCACCAACCGCGCCGAAGAACAGGCGCTGCTATTCGAAGCGAAGAAGCAGCTCGAACGCGTGGGCCTGGGCCACTTGCTGTATGAAGAAGCGGGCAGCCTGGCGCTGGGCCAGCAGCGAATACTGGAAATTGCGCGCGCGCTGTGCTGCGACCCCACCTTGCTGTTGCTGGACGAACCCGCCGCCGGCTTGCGCTACAAGGAAAAACAGGCGTTGGCGGACTTGCTCAGGAAACTGAAGGCCGAAGGCATGAGCGTGCTGCTGGTCGAGCATGACATGGACTTCGTGATGAACCTGACCGACCGCCTGGTGGTGATGGAATTCGGCACCCGGATCGCGCAAGGCTTGCCGTCGGAAGTGCAGCAGAATCCGGCCGTGCTGGAAGCTTATCTCGGCGGCATAGACTGAGCGCCGGCGACAAGGAATGACAATGACACCGATACTTGAAGTGCGCGACCTGCATGTTTCCTACGGCAAGGTGGAAGCGCTGCATGGCGCCAGCCTCACTGTGGGCGCGGGCCAGATCGTAACGGTCATCGGCCCCAACGGCGCCGGCAAGTCGACCATGCTCAATGCCATTGCCGGCGCAATGCCAGTCAATGGCGACATGCGCGGCTCGATCTGCATGACGGGCCAGGACATGAGCGGCGTGCCGATCGAGGCGCGGGTTGCCGGCGGCATGTCGCTGGTGCCGGAAAAGCGCGAACTGTTCGCCAGCATGAGCGTGGAAGACAACCTGCTGCTGGGAAGCTATCGCCGCTACCGGGCCCGCGAAAGCGGCTATGCCGACCAGATGGATGTGGTGTTCGACCTGTTCCCACGGCTCAAGGAAAGGCGCAGGCAGGATGCCGGCACCCTGTCCGGCGGCGAGCGCCAGATGCTGGCGGTGGGCCGCGCGCTGATGGCCAAGCCCACGCTTTTGATGCTGGACGAACCCAGCCTCGGACTCGCGCCCCTGATCGTGAAGGAAATCTTCCACATCATCGTGCGTCTGAAAGAAACCGGCGTGGCCATCCTGCTGGTGGAGCAAAATGCGCGCGCCGCGCTGCAGGCTGCGGATTACGCCTATGTGCTGGAAACCGGCGACGTGGTGATGGAAGGCCCGGCGCAGCAACTGGCGAACGATCCGAAAGTGATCGACACTTACCTGGGCCTGACCCGCAAGACTGCCTGAGCAGGCGACGGCCTTGCCGTCGCTGCCCGCGCATCTCGCTCACCACCGAGTCAAGGCCAGCGAAGGGCTCCGCAGCGCGTCCCATATCCATGCAGGCGCGCTCGCCAAAGGGGAAACAATCGTCGACGCCGGCGCAACAGTGTTCGATTGAGATCCGCCTCATCTACCCATGAATCAAAGCCAGGGTTCAAGCCGCCTGCCGCGGCTGGCCTGCGCCTTGCTATTTACGGTATTCCCACTTATTGAAAGGAATGCCATGGATACGACTTCCAGCAGTAGCCACATCAGCGGTTCGAGCAGTTCTGAAAGCAGCCACATCAGCGGTCCGAGCAGTTCTGAAACTGAGTCGTATGAGGTGGTCAAGGGTAAAGCCCCGGCTCACAAGGCCAGGCGCGACCAGCCCGGTCATGACGTTGAAAATCCACCTCCGACGGTGAAGAACAGGGAAGCCAAAGCGGGCGACGCACTGCCACCCCGGCCCGCGCATGCAGGGCCAGCAAAAGCGGAAAACCTTGAACTGAACAAGCTGGAGAATGTACCGGCCTTGATGGCTTGCCTCTCGGTCGGCTTGCTGACGGGCCTGTGCGTGGGCGGCGTGCTGTATCGCGACGACGCTTACAGGATGGGCCCGGTGATGGGTTACGGACTGGCCACCGCCGTCGGCCTGTATGCCGCCGCGCGCCTGGGTTATGCCATCGTGCGCTGCCAGATGAACCGCATGGCAGCGGCAGTGAGCGCAACCGGCGCGAACTGAAGACACGGCCGCCCAGGGCCGCCAGCGCGGCCGGCAGGCGCAACTTACCGTGCGGCTTGTGCCCCGGCTTGCGCGCGTGAGCGGCTTGCTCCCCTCAGCGCAAGTGCGTGGCCAGGAAATCGAGGAAGCTGCGCATGCGCGCGCTCAGGTGGGCCCGGCTGGGGTAATAGGCATACAAGTCAGCCGGCGCCAGCTTGTAATCTTCCAGTACCAGCTTGAGCCGGCCCGAATCCAGATATTTCTGCAAATCCCATTCGGAGCGCAGCAGCACGCCGTGCCCATCCAGCGCCCAGCCCAGGGCCACGTCGCCGTCATTGCTCGACAACGCGCCGTGCACGCGGATTGTTTCAGTGCGGCGCGCGCGCGTCAGGCGCCAGACGCCGCCGGATTCATCATTTTGCCGATGGATGATGCAGTCATGCGTGAGCAGGTCGGCCGGCGTCTTTGGTTCGCCGGCGCGCTTCAAATAAGCTGGCGAAGCGCACAGGAAACGCCGGTTGGCCAGGATGCGGCGCGCCGACAAGCGCGTGTCCGGCAGCTCGCCAAAACGTATGCCAAGGTCGAAAGCTTCTTCGACCAGGTCGATCGGCCGGTCAGTCAATTGCAATTGCACTTCCACTTCCGGATGACGACGCACGAAGACTGAAACCAGCGGCGCCACGGTGGTACGGCCAAAGCCCAGCGTGGCATTCAGGCGCAGCAAGCCGCGCGGCTGGACGCGGCTGCTTGAGACCGCATCCTCCATCTGGCGGATGTCGTCCAGTATGCGCAAGGCATGCTGCAGATAGGTTTCACCCTCGCTGGTCAGGCTCAGGCGGCGCGTGGTGCGGTTCACCAGCCGCACGCCCAGGCGCCCTTCAAGCTGCGCCAGCCGCTTGGTGACGGCCGGCGGGGTGACGTCGAGTTCGCGCGCAGTGGCTGACAAGCTCGCTTTCTTCGCCAGGGTGACGAAGAAAGCCATGTCGGAATTGGCAAGGTTCTTTGGCATACGGTTTCTGAAGCGGGCTTGGTTCGGTATGTGCAGTCGCCGGCTTCAAGGCGTGTATATCGAGCCAGCCAGCCTCTGCATTATTCACCAAAAGTAAATACTAAGATGAACGAAGGTGAATCATAAGCGACGCCGGCCCGCTAACCTGACAGCACGAAAACACAACCGGAGCACTTTCATGCGCATCGTTGAAATCCGCGAAAAAACCCTGCCCATCAGTTCACCCATCCGCAACGCCTATATCGATTTCTCGAAGATGACGCTGTCGCTGGTGGCCGTCGTCACGGACGTGATCCGCGACGGCAAGCCCGTGGTGGGTTATGGCTTCAATTCAAACGGCCGTTACGGCCAGGGCATGCTGATGCGCGAACGTTTCATCCCGCGCTTGATGCAGGCCGACCCGGCCAGCCTGCTCGATGCCGACGGCACCAATCTTGACCCGCACAAGATCTGGGATTGCATGTACACCAACGAAAAACCCGGTGGCCACGGTGAGCGTTCGGTGGCGATCGGCACGATCGACATGGCAGTGTGGGATGCGGTGGCCAAGATCGCGGAAAAGCCGCTGTACCGCTTGCTGGCTGAGCGCTATGGCAAGGGCACGCCGGATCGGCGCGTATTCGTTTATGCCGCTGGCGGTTATTACTATCCTGGCAAGGGCCTGGATATGTTGAAGGGCGAGATGCAAAGCTATCTCGACCGCGGCTACAGCGTGGTCAAGATGAAAATCGGCGGCGACTCGCTGGCCGAAGACCAGCGCCGCATCGAAGCCGTACTGGGCATATTGAAGCCTGGGCAGCGCCTGTGTGTGGATGCAAATGGCCGTTTTGACATGGATACCGCGATCGCCTATGCCAAGGCGCTCGCGCCCTACAACCTGTTCTGGTACGAGGAAGCGGGCGATCCGCTGGACTTCGAATTGCAAGCGGTGCTGCGCAATTACTATCCAAACCCGATGGCAACCGGCGAAAACCTGTTTTCAATGCAGGATGCACGCAACCTGGTCCGTTACGGCGGCATGCGCGCTGACCGCGACTGGCTGCAGTTTGACTGCGCCTTGTCTTACGGCCTGGTGGAATACCTGCGCACGCTGGACATGCTGCGCCAGCATGGCTGGTCGCCCGCGCGCTGCGTGCCGCATGGCGGCCACCAGATGTCGCTCAATATTGCCGCCGGCCTGGGACTGGGCGGCAATGAATCCTATCCCGACCTGTTCCAGCCCTTTGGCGGTTTCCCGGATGGCGTCGAGGTGAATGACAGCTATATCGTGATGCCGGAACTGGTTGGTATTGGGTTTGAGGGCAAATCGAATCTGATCAGCGTGATGCGGGATTTGAGCGCTTGAGTTTGGGGATTAATTGGGTTAACGGGGAATGAGGATGTCGTTGGCTCGGGAACTCGTTTCCGGCGAAGGTGCGTTGACCCCATCCCCACCCCCGCCCTCCCCTTGAAAGGGAGGGAGCTTTCCGGAGATTGCACAGGCAAGCGAAGCTACGGTATCCCCTCCCTTTCAAGGGGAGGGTTAGGGTGGGGATGGGGTTGGCGCCCAACGGTCGTTCCAACCAGGGTTGGCACCCAACGGTAATTCCCACCAGCGCGCCCCGGGCAATATGCCATTCCAGAGTCCCCCCAATCCACCCCCCGCCGATCCCACCAACCTACAAAAAGTTCCCCTGTTTATTTCTCCATAGTTGCCGAAACGAATATTGAGGCGCTGAAACACCGTGTTTAGAATGGGCAACGTTGCTCATCGTCAAAACGCGAGTTTCAATGCTGAAAGCAATTCCTACATTTCGTTCCTGCATTCCCGCCCTGCGCCGCTTTGCCCTCGCTTCCTTGATGGGCCTGGCAAGCTGGTCAGCAATTGCTGCGCCTGCAGCACCGACGGTCGGGTCGCGGATGAACGAACAAGTCCTGATGGTACCTACGGGCGGTGCCCGTGGCGAACTCCAGACCACGATCTTCAAACCAGATGGCGCCGGTCCTTTCCCGGTACTTGTCATGAACCACGGCAAGGACGCGGGCGACCCGCACCTGCAAAAGCGTGACCGCTTCCTGCACTTGTCGCGTGAATTCGTCAAACGCGGCTATGCGGTGGTGGTGCCGATGCGCAGGGGCTTCGCCGGTTCCTCGGGCAGTTATTGGGACTATGGCTGCAACATGAGCGGCAATGGCCAGTTGCAAGCCAATGACTTGCAAGCCACGATCGATTTCCTGCAAGGCCAGCCTTGGGCCGAAAGCAGCCGCATCGTGGTCGCCGGCCAATCCTACGGCGGTCTGGCTACGCTGGCGCTGGGAACGCGCAAAGTGCCGGGTGTACGTGGCCTGATCAATTTCTCCGGCGGCTTGCGTGCCGATGGCGGCGATTGCCAGTGGCAAGCCGCGCTGGTGCAAGCGTTCAGCGATTACGGCGCGCGCTCGTCCTATCCGACGCTGTGGTTCTATGGCGAAAACGACAGCTATTTCAATCCTGAACTGGCAACTCGCCTGCTCAATGCCTACACCCGCAACGGCGGCAATGCGCAAATGGTGGCTTATGGCCGCTTCAAGAATGATGCGCATGGCATGGTCGGCAGCCGCGATGGCGTAAAAGTCTGGTGGCCTGAGACGGAACGCTTCCTGCGCAAGATCGGCATGCCGACCGACACCGTGGTCGCCATTACCGAAGAGCCAGCAATGGCGCGCACTGATTTCGCTGCGCTGACCGACATCGAAGCTGTACCTTTCCTGCGTGACCGCGGCCGCGTTGCTTATCGCGACTACCTCGGCCGCTCCGGCCCCAAAGCCTTCGCCATATCGCCCAGCGGCGCCTGGAGCTGGGCCGAAGAAGGCGACGACCCGGTGGAACGCGTGCTGGCTGCTTGCCAAAAGAATAGCCGCGAGCCCTGCCGCCTGTATGCGGTGGACGACAATGTGGTCTGGAGCGATGGCCCCGGCATTCCGCAGTCGCCGAACCTGGCAACCGCAGCACCCGGCTCAACCCGCTCGGTGGGTGGCACGGAGTCCATCAATCCGCAGCAGTCCCGCTAGGCTTTTTCCGCCTCGGGCCTGGTTGGCGCTGGGATGAGCGCAAGGCTGAAACTACGCGGCAGCAACTGGCAGTAGCAAACGCCAGGCAAAGCCAAAGCAAACCAAGGCAAACGCCAAGCAGCGCGACCGGTCGAAAGGCTGGCCGCGCTGCCTTCGTTTACACTTTCGCATTGCAAAGCACCTGGGTTCCGGTACACCGCCCCGGCAGGCGCGCAGCGCAAGCGACCGCTTGCTGCTCAACTTCCAGCCCACATCCGATGAACACTTCGCTTGGCGCCGGCCTTGCTCCCGGCCTGTCCTTCCTGCGGCCGGCCCTGTTGTTGGCACTGGCCCTGCTTGTCCTGGCGCCCAACGCAAGCGCGGCATCGCGTGACATGCAACTGACCGGATCGCATGGCTTGCAAGGACGCAGCGCCTACCAGCCGGTGATACAGCAACAGGCTGGAAAGTGGATCGCCTATGTCGGCCACCATGCCGGCCATGCAATCAATCCGCTGACGGGCCGCGATGAGCAGTCCGGCACCTCGATACTGGACGTGACCGACCCGGCCCGGCCGCAATTGCTGCATCACTTGCCGGGTTCAGGCGGCGGCGCGCAAATGGCACGAGTTTGCAAGGGCGACCATTTTGGCGCCGCCCACGTTGGACGCACCTACCTGCTGCGCACCCTGGGCGATGAAGCGCATGAAACCTGGGACGTGAGCGATCCAGCCCGGCCGCGGCGGCTGGCGCGCATAGGCCCGGTCGCGGGCACCCACAAGAATTTCTGGGAATGCGACACCGGCATCGCCTACCTGGTGTCGGGCGCAGCAGGCTGGCGCACCGGCCGGATGACGCAAATCTATGACCTCTCCGACCCGGCGCGGCCGGTGTTCATTCGCAATTTCGGCCTGGTGGGCCAGGAACCGGGCGCAGGCGGACCGGTGCCG
>JAQGMC010000057.1 GCA_028292545.1 Paucimonas sp. | reverse complement strand
GCCCGGGCCCAGGCGCAAGCCAAGAGCATGGCCCTGTCCGAAGCGCTCAGCCGGGCTTGCGATTTCTACCGGCACCAACTGCGCGCCGCGCCGCAAGCGATCGACTACCTGAAGGGACGGGGCCTGTCCGGCGAAGTCGCAGCCCGCTTCGGCATCGGTTTCGCGCCCGATCGCTGGGATGGCTTGCATGATGTGTTTTCATCCTATGACGACGATGCGCTGGTTGAGTCCGGGCTGGTGATACAGCGCGACGCCGAAGGCAGCGCCCCGGCCAAGCGCTATGACCGCTTTCGCAACCGCATCATGTTCCCGATCCGCAATACCAAGGGGCAGGTGATTGGTTTTGGCGGGCGCGTGATGGATGGCGGCGAGCCGAAATACTTGAATTCGCCAGAGACGCCCCTATTTCAAAAAGGCTTCGAGCTATACGGCCTGTTCGAGGCAAGGCAGGCGATACGCGATGCCGGTTATGTGCTGGTCACGGAAGGCTACATGGACGTCGTGGCACTGGCCCAGTTGGGATTCCCGCAGGCGGTGGCCACGCTTGGCACGGCTTGCACCGCTACCCATGTGCAAAAGCTGGTGCGCCAGACCGACCATGTGATTTTCAGCTTCGATGGCGATGCCGCCGGCAGGCGTGCCGCGCGCCGGGCGCTCGAAGCCAGCCTGCCGCATGCGGCAGATAATCGCGCGATCGGTTTCCTGTTCCTGCCGCCAGAACATGACCCCGACAGCTTCGTGCGCGAATACGGCGCCGAAGCCTTTGCAAAAGAGGTCAAGGACGCGATGCCCTTGTCGCAATTCCTGCTCAATTCAGTCGCGGCCGATTGCGACCTGGGCACGGCCGAAGGGCGCGCGCGCATGCAGCATGAAGCGCGGCCGCTGTTGCAGGCAATGCCAGCTTCGGCGCTGCGCATGCAAATTATCCGCAGCCTGGCCAAGCTGACCTTGTCGTCGCCGGAAGATATAGAAGGCTTGTGCGGCTTGGCGACCCGGCCAACAAGGGCGTCCAGCCGCGCGCCAGCCCGGGTGGCGCGTACGCCGCCGGTGGAACTGGAACGGCAAGTCATGCGTTTACTGGTGGCGCAACCGTCACTGGTGGCCGAAGTTGACGAAGAAGCATTGCAAGCGCTGGCAAAATTTTCACCCGACGGCGGCGCGATGCTGGCAGAACTGGTCAGCCATTGTCGCAATGTCGGTGAAGAGGGCGGCTTTGCCGCGCTGTGCGAGCAATTACGCAATGCGGGCAGCGATTTCGACAACATGATTGCCGAAACCGCCAGCGAAGAAGAAACCGAGCCCCAGCTTGCCCGCCTGGAATTGCGCGGCGCGCTGCGCCAGAGCCGCTTGCGGGTTTTGAAGAGCGAGCTCGAGCAATTGGTAGCGGGCGGTTTGCCGGGCGAAGCCGAACGGGCGCAGTACCGCGAACTGATGCGCCAGCAGGATGCCTTGCGCAAGCAGGGTGAGAGCGAAGCCGCAGTCCGCCAGTAGCGCAAAGCGGGGCATGTTCAAGGAGAAATACGCCCGCGTGTGCTATACTTAAAGGCTTTTCAATCAAAGCCTTACAAGTGTCCGCGAAGTGGCGGCAAGTGCGCAGTAAGCCACTGGCCACGTTCGACGAACGGACGGAATCACCGGTGATGAGCCGCCTGAATGGCGGTTCGGTGCAGGCGGCTTGGATCGATAATTTCAGCAGCAGTTAATCTCATGGCGAGCGCAATGAAGAAGACCGCGAAAACCCAGACCCCATTGGCAAAAAAATCACCGGCACGATCCGAAGCGGCGCCGGCTGGCACGCGCGCCAGCGCCACGGCCAGCAAAGCACCAGCGAATGGTCGCGCCAAAGAGCCCAAGACGGGAACCGGAACGGCTACGGCGGCATCAATAGACCAAGTCTCGTCGAAGGCCGCGCGGCCAGAGACCACGACGTCGGGGCGCAGCGCAAGGACGGCAGCCAAGCCCGCGCCAGCGCCGACGGATCCTACCCAATCGAAAAGCCCGGCCACGTCGGCCTCGGCCCCATTGAAGAACCCTGTGACGAACAAGAAAACCGAACCCAAAGCCGAATCCAAGGCTGATCCGAAAGCCGACCCAAAAGCTGGCGCTGCCAAAAGCGCAAAAGCGCCGGTGCCCCAGGCAAAACCTGAATCCACTTCGCTGGTGTCTGAAGTCTCGCAGACGACCGATGCCGCCGCACTTGCGGCCATCGATACGTCGGGCTATGTGCTGCCCAGCGTGAAGGTGCCGGGACGGCGCGGCCGCAAGCCCAAGGATTTCCAGCCCGAGAATGATGAAGTCGCGGCCCTGAATGCCGTCGAGCGCGCCGAACTGAAAGCCGCCGACAAGGCGCGCGCCAAGGATCGCAAGGCGAAAGAAAAAGCTTTGCTGAAGGATGCTTTTTCGTCTGACACCGAGGCCAGCGAGGAAGAGCTCGAGCGCCGCCGCCAGAAGCTGAAGAACCTGATCAAGCTCGGCAAAGAGCGCGGTTTCCTCACGTATTCCGAAATCAACGACCACCTGCCGGAAAACATTGTCGATCCGGAAGCGATCGAAGGCATCATCGGTACCTTCAACGACATGGGTATCGCGGTCTACGAACACGCGCCGGATGCTGAAACCCTGCTGCTGTCGGACGCTGTCGCCACCGTTGCCAGCGATGACGATGCAGAAGCTGCGGCTGAAGCCGCGTTGTCCACCGTCGATTCCGATTTTGGTCGCACCACCGACCCGGTGCGCATGTACATGCGCGAAATGGGTTCGGTCGAGCTGCTGACCCGTGAAGGCGAAATTGAAATCGCCAAACGCATCGAAGACGGCCTGAAGGACATGATCCAGGCAATCTCCGCCTGCCCGACAACGATCGCCGAGATCCTGGCCACGGCCGACAGGATTTCGCGCGACGAAAGCAAGATCGACGAAGTCGTCGACGGCCTGGTTGATCCGAACGCCGACAGCAACGCCGTCGTGCCGGCTGCTGCCGCCGCCGATGACGAGGATGGCGAGGACGAGGAAGACGAAGCCGAGGAAGAGGAAGAGGAAGACAATTCCGCCGGCGGCGCCGCCGGCTACTCGGCCGAGCAGCTGGAACAGCTCAAGCGCGACTCGCTCGACAAGTTCAACAACATCGCGCAGCAATTCGACAAGATGCGCAAAGCCTTCGAAAAAGAAGGCTACAACTCCAAGCCCTATGTGAAGGCGCAGGAGTCGATCTCCAATGAATTGCTGGGCATGCGTTTCACCGCCAAGATGGTCGAGAAGCTGTGCGACACCTTGCGCGGCCAGGTCGATGAAGTGCGTCACATCGAGAAGCAGATCCTCGACGTCGCGGTCAACCGCTGCGGCATGCCGCGCAGCCATTTCATCAAAGTCTTCCCAGGTAACGAAACCAACCTCGACTGGGTCGATGGCGAAGTCGCATCCGGCCTGTCGTACAGCGCCATCCTGGGCCGTAACGTACCCGCCATCAAGGAACTGCAGCAAAAGCTGATCGACCTGCAAGCCCGGGTCGTGCTGCCGCTGCCGGACCTGCGCAACATCAACAAGAAGATGGCCGCCGGCGAAATGAAGGCACGCAAGGCCAAGCGTGAAATGACCGAGGCCAACCTGCGCCTGGTGATCTCGATCGCCAAGAAATACACCAACCGCGGCCTGCACTTCCTCGACCTGATCCAGGAAGGCAATATCGGCCTGATGAAGGCCGTGGACAAATTCGAATACCGTCGTGGCTACAAGTTTTCGACCTATGCCACGTGGTGGATCCGGCAGGCGATTACGCGCTCCATCGCCGACCAGGCACGCACCATCCGGATTCCGGTTCACATGATCGAGACGATCAACAAGATGAACCGGATCTCGCGCCAGATCCTGCAGGAAACCGGCGCCGAGCCGGATCCGGCAACGCTGGCCCTGAAGATGGAAATGCCGGAAGACAAAATTCGCAAGATCATGAAGATTGCGAAGGAACCGATATCGATGGAGACGCCGATCGGCGACGACGACGATTCGCACCTGGGCGACTTCATTGAAGACATGAACACGCTGGCGCCTGCGGATGCAGCGCTGCACGCATCGATGCGCGGCGTGGTCAAGGACGTGCTGGATTCGCTGACCCCGCGTGAAGCGAAGGTTTTGCGCATGCGGTTCGGTATTGAAATGTCCACCGACCACACGCTGGAAGAGGTCGGCAAACAGTTCGACGTAACGCGCGAACGGATTCGCCAGATAGAGGCAAAAGCGCTGCGCAAGCTGCGCCATCCGTCCCGCTCTGACAAGCTCAAGAGCTTCCTCGAAGGCAGTTAAGCAGTTTGAATATTGCAACTGTCGAAGGGCAGGCTTTATACTCCCAATCCGCCGCTTCCGACTCACCCGGAAGCGGCCAGCGCCGGCTTGAATGCCTGCAGAAGGAATTGGGCCTCTAGCTCATGCTTGGTTAGAGCAGCGGACTCATAATCCGTTGGTGCCGTGTTCGACTCACGGGAGGCCCACCATACACCATGTCTGATACTCAGCCTGACGTTGCCCCCGAGGCAGCAGTAATCCGTTTCGAAGACTTCGGACTTGCCGCCGAAATCCTGCGCGCCTTGTCCGACCAGGGCTATGTCCATCCGACGCCAATCCAGGCCCAGGCGATACCCATCGTCCTGCAGGGACGCGACGTGATGGGCGCGGCCCAGACCGGCACTGGCAAGACCGCCGGCTTTTCGCTGCCCATCATCCAGACTTTGTTGCCGCAAGCCAGTAGCAGCGCGTCACCCGCGCGGCACCCGGTGCGGGCATTGATCCTGACGCCAACGCGCGAGCTGGCGGACCAGGTGGCGGAGAACGTCAAAGCCTATTCGCGCCATACGCCGCTGCGCTCTTGCGTGGTCTTCGGCGGCGTCGACATGAATCCGCAAACGGCGGCACTGCGCGCCGGCGTGGAAATCGTCATCGCCACGCCTGGCCGGTTGCTTGACCATGTGCAGCAAAAGACGCTGAACCTGTCGCAGACTGAAATCCTGGTGCTGGACGAAGCCGACCGCATGCTCGACATGGGCTTCCTGCCGGACCTGCAGCGCATCGTCAACCTGTTGCCAAAGAAGCGGCAGAGCCTGATGTTTTCGGCCACCTTCTCGCCTGAAATCAAAAAACTGGCCGGCAGCTTCCTGAACAATCCCGTCACCATCGAAGTCGCGCGCAGCAATGCTACGGCCGAGCGCGTTACGCAAACCGTCTACAAGGTCGGCGAAGACGACAAACGCGATGCCGTTTCCCACATCATCAAGGGTCGTGAACTGAAGCAGATCCTGGTGTTTTCCAATACCAAGATCGGCGCTTCGCGACTGGCGCGCCAGCTTGAACAGGAAGGCGTGAAAGCCACCGCCATCCACGGCGACAAGTCGCAGGCCGAGCGCATGGCCGCGCTGGAAGCATTCAAGAACGGCAGCGTGGACGTGCTGGTGGCAACCGACGTGGCCGCGCGCGGGCTCGACATTGCCGAACTGCCGTGCGTGATCAATTATGACCTGCCCTACAACGCCGAAGATTATGTCCATCGCATCGGCCGCACCGGTCGTGCCGGCGCCTCCGGCGACGCAAATTCGCTCTGCACCGACAAGGATGTCCGGCTGCTCACCGATATTGAAAAGCTGATCCTCACCAAATTCAACGTTGAACAGTTGACTGGTTTTGTGGGCGGCGGCCATCATGCGCGCCCGCGCCGTGAAGAAGCCAGCTATGGCAGCAGCCCG
>JAQGMC010000045.1 GCA_028292545.1 Paucimonas sp. | reverse complement strand
ACGTCCCGGCCATGATCAGGATTGATTTCCCGCGCCTGTCCACATAACTCCAGGCCATAGCCATACAGGGCTTGCTCAATGCGTGCCGGAATCTCCGGCACCTCGCAACCAATCATTGCGCCGAGATTCGCCAAAGCCTGCCCAAAACTCTGCGTCACCACGGCTTCGCCCTTCCTGAAATACATGAGCTTGTTGCGATCCAGGCTGGCGAAAATTCTGGCAGTCAGCGTTTCGAAGGTCGTTGACGATCGCGCCTTGGATTGTTTATTTCCGGTCTTCTCCACGTTGCCCGGGGACGAGTCCGTGTACTCGGGGGCGGCTGCAGCGTCTGCTCGCGCCAACAGGCGAAAATTCCGGACAAATCCCCAGCTTTCAGAAACGCCCCAGGACAAGGTTTGAATCAATTCACGTGTTGCCTGGCCCAGTAGATAGGCGGGTGTTTGCGACATTCGAGGCGTTTTTTGCGTCTCGACAATCAAATCTCCGGACGACTGGAAGGGCGTTGATGAGGAAGCCGTTGCGGCAGAGTGACTACCCCGGCCGACAGAAGAGCTTGTATGCGCCATCTATTTTCCTTTTATCGGATTTATTTCTTGATGTTCCCGAGAGCACAGATTGCTCTGTCGGTCGGGAGGCGGATTATTTCGACGGGTCAGGCCGATTCCAGCGCTCTGGCTCGCAATGGATCTCCAGGTCCGGCCTTGTGATTGGATCTCGCGGATCGCCGCATCATCGCGCCGACCAGCCATGGTGGGTCACAGGGTTTTAGCTGCGGTTCCCGCACCTGGCTTCGTTCGGTGGCTGGCCGGTCATCTTCCATCCAACGCTCTATACTTGCCTCGATTAGCGAACAACAAGGAGATGGACATGTTCAAGGCGATCTACCTCACGCAGGGCGAGGACAAGCGCACCCTTGCTCAAGTGCGCGACCTGGATGAGGCGCAATTGCCCGAGGTTGGCCAGGGCGCGGTCGACATTGACGTCGGGTACTCCACTATCAACTTCAAGGATGGCCTGGCCATCACTGGCAAGTCGCCGGTGGTGCGCAAATTCCCCATGGTGCCGGGCATCGACCTGGCGGGCACCGTGACGCGCAGCGCCCATACGCTCTGGCAGGTCGGCGACAAGGTCATCCTGAATGGCTGGGGCGTGGGCGAGACGCACTGGGGTGGACTGGCACAGAAGGCCCGTTTGCATGGCGACTGGCTGGTGCGCCTGCCGGCCGCCTTCACCGCAGCCGACGCCATGGCAATCGGGACCGCCGGCTATACCGCCATGCTGTGCCTGATGGCGATCGAGCGGCATGGCGTGCAGGCCGGCACTGGCGAAGTGCTGGTGACGGGCGCCTCGGGTGGCGTCGGCTCGGTGGCGATTGCCTTGCTGGCCGCGCAGGGCTACAGGGTGGTCGCTTCCACCGGCAAGCTGGACCAGGCCGATTACCTCAAAGCCCTGGGCGCTGCCGAAGTCATGGATCGCGCCGCGCTGTCGGCGCCCGGCAAGCCGCTGCAAAAGGAACGCTGGGCCGCGGTCATCGACAGCGTGGGCTCGCACACGCTGGCCAATGCCTGCGCCTCAACCCGCTACGGTGGTGTGGTTGCCGCTTGCGGCCTGGCGCAGGGAATGGACTTCCCAACCACGGTGGCACCCTTCATCCTGCGCGGCGTGACACTGGCTGGCATCGACAGCGTGATGGCGCCGCGCGCCGTGCGCGAACAGGCCTGGCAGAGGCTGGCTGCCCAATTGCCGGCAGCCACTTTAGCGGGAATCTGCCGCATGGTCGGCCTGGAAGAAGCATTGCCGGTGGCGCCCGAGATCCTGGCTGGAAGCGTGCGCGGCCGGATAGTCGTCGACGTCAACAACTGACCCGGCGCCGTGGCATACGCGGCCAGCCACACCGGGCTGGCCATCGCCACGCTTTGCGGCAACGGGGCCTGCTGCTGGTGCCTGCACCTGGTTCGAATCGTGTCAGCGCGCAGGCCCGCGCGCCGCAGGATGACAATTCAGCGCGGTTCGGCGGGCGGCGCCGGCGACTCGATCTCCGCAAACACATCGTCATTGTCTGCGCCCAGCGCCGGCGGGTTGCGCAGGATTGGCAAGCCGCGGCCGGACAGGCGCAAGGGTGAAGCGAAAGTGCGCGTCGTGGCGCCCGAGGGCAAGCCGATTTCGCGCACCCACTCCATCGCCTGCACCTGTGGATCCTGCAATACCTGCGAATAGGTATTGATGTGGGTGCAGGGCACGCCGGCGCCGGAGAAGCGCGCGATCAGGTCGGCACAGTCGTGGCTGGCGAATTCATGCTCCAGGATGTCCTTCAGCGCCACCTGGTTCGCTGCCCGCAGCGACGTGCTGGTGAAGCGCGCATCCTCGATCAGGTCGGGCCGGCCGATCTGGCGGCAAGCGATCTGCCACAGGTTGTCGTTGCCGGCGGCCATTGCAAAATAACCGTCACGCGCCTTGAACGCCTGGTAGGGCGCATTGCGCGGATGGGCCGAGCCGAGCTTGGCCGGATCGATGCCGCGCCCGAAGAATTCACTGGTTTGCAGTGCAGCGATGCCCAGGCTCGCGCCCAGCATCGACACATCGATATGCTCGCCACGCCCGCCGCGGCGCACTTGCTGCAGCACGCTGGCGACGGCAAAGGCGCCATACAGGCCGGCCGCGAAATCCGACACGGGCACGCCGCATTTGACTGGCGCGCCATCTGCTTCGCCAGTCACGCTCATGATGCCGCTCATGGCCTGCATGGTCAGGTCGAATCCGCCTTCCTTGCTGCGCGGGCCCGTCTGGCCGTAGGCTGAAATCGAGCAGTAGATCAGCGAAGGTTTTTGCGCCGACAGGGTTTCGTAATCCAGGCCCAACCTTGCCATCACGCCGGGGCGGTTGTTTTCGATCAGCACGTCAGCCGACAACACCAGGGCGCGCGCGCGCTCGCGGCCGGCGGCGTCCTTCAGGTCGATCGTGACGGAACGCTTGTTGCGGTTGAGCGAGGCGAAATTTTCGCTGTAACCTTGGTTCAGCGGCGGCCACTGGCGCAGGCTGTCGCCGCCCTCTGGATTCTCGACCTTGATTAAGTCTGCTCCCATGTCGGCAAGCAACATGCCGCAGAAAGGGCCTGCTGCAACATTGCAAAACTCGATGACTTTGACGCCTTGTAATGGCAACACGGTATTTCCTTTCTGCTGGCTGGGTCGATGGATGCGGGCGCTGATGGTCGGTATCCGGCCAATGCGCGGTTTTGCGGCGAGTATGCCCACTGGGTGTTGGCCTGTAAAGAAACTGGCTCCGCGAGGCTAACGGCCGGGCGCTTCGCTGTTTTTAATGCGTGTGACCGGTCGCCGCTGGCAATCCCGCGGCGTGGCATTTTCCTCGTCACTTGCTCTGCCCAAACTTGCTGCCGCAGCGCTAACTCTTTGATTTGCCGAAAAAAGATTCTTGGAGCCTGTCCTCAACCTGCTATAATTTTCGGTTTTTCCCAGTCACTACGGCCTCCCTATGTCCAACCCTACCCGCGCCTTGCGCAATATTGCGATCATCGCTCACGTCGACCACGGCAAAACCACGCTGGTCGACCAGCTCCTGCGCCAATCCGGCACATTCCGCGAGAACCAGCAAGTTGACGCGCGGGTGATGGATTCGAACGACCTCGAAAAAGAACGCGGCATCACCATCCTGGCCAAGAATTGCGCCGTCGAATACGAAGGCACGCATATCAACATCGTGGACACCCCAGGCCACGCCGACTTCTGCGGCGAAGTGGTACGTGTGCTGTCGATGGTCGATTCCGTTTTGCTGCTGGTCGATGCCGTCGAAGGCCCGATGCCGCAGACCCGTTTCGTCACGCGCAAGGCGCTGGCGCTGGGCTTGAAGCCGATCGTCGTCGTCAACAAGATCGACCGTCCGGGCGCGCGTCCGGAGTGGGTGATCAATGCCACTTTCGAATTGTTCGACAAGCTCGGTGCGACTGAAGAGCAGCTCGATTTCCCGGTCGTTTTCGCATCCGCCCTGAATGGCTATGCCAGCCTCGAATCCGATGTGCGCGATGGCGACATGAAGCCGCTGTTCGACGCCGTCCTGCGCCACGTGCCGGTGCGCAACGACGATCCTGACGGCCCGCTGCAGCTGCAGATTTCCTCACTCGATTATTCTTCCTACGTCGGCAAGATCGGCATTGGCCGCATCAGCCGTGGCCGTATCAAGCCGCTGCAAGACGTTGTATTCATGAACGGTCCGGATTCCACGCCGGTCAAGGCCCGCATCAACCAGGTGCTCAATTTCAAGGGCCTGGAGCGCGTGCTGGTCGATGAAGCCCTCGCTGGCGACATCGTGCTGATCAACGGCATTGAAGAGCTGGGTATCGGCACCACGGTGTGCGCACCGGATACGCCGGATGCGCTGCCGCTTTTGACCGTTGACGAGCCGACACTGACGATGAACTTCATGGTCAATACCTCGCCCCTGGCTGGGCGCGAAGGCAAGTTCATCACCAGCCGCCAGTTGCGTGAGCGGCTTGAGCGCGAACTGAAGTCGAACGTCGCCCTGCGCGTATCGCCGACTGACGACGACACGATTTTCGAAGTATCCGGCCGCGGCGAATTGCACCTGACCATCCTGCTGGAAAACATGCGTCGCGAAGGCTTCGAGCTGGCCGTGTCACGCCCGCGCGTGGTGTTCAAGATGGTGGGCGACGTGCGCCACGAGCCTTTCGAAAACCTGACGGTTGATGTTGAAGAAGTCAACCAGGGCGGCTTGATGGAAGAACTGGGCCGCCGTCGTGGCGACCTGCAAGACATGTCGCCGGACGGCAAGGGCCGTGTCCGCCTGGAATACCGCATTCCGGCGCGTGGCCTGATTGGCTTCCAGGGTGAATTCATGACCTTGACGCGCGGCACCGGCTTGATGAGCCATGTATTCGACACCTACGCCCCGGTTGACACCAATCGCGGCGAACTCGCCGGCCGCCGCAATGGGGTGTTGATTTCGCAAGACGATGGCGCCGCGGTGGCTTACGCATTGTGGAAGCTGCAGGATCGCGGCCGCATGTTCGTCAGCCACAATGATCCGGTTTATGAAGGCATGATCATCGGCATTCATTCGCGCGACAACGACCTGGTCGTGAACCCGATCAAGGGCAAGCAGCTGACCAACGTGCGCGCCTCGGGCACCGATGAAGCAGTGCGCCTGGTGCCGCCGATCGAGCTGTCGCTGGAATATGCGGTGGAATTCATCGAGGATGACGAACTGGTGGAAATCACGCCCAAGAGCATCCGCCTGCGCAAGCGCTACCTGAAAGAGCATGAGCGCAAGCGCGCCTCGCGCGAAGCAGCATAAAGCATAAGGAAAGGGTGGGGTTATCCTGAGCCGTCAATGACATGTGTTGATGGCAAAAGCGATCCCGACCAGACTGAAAAAGCCGGCGCAAGCCGGCTTTTTCCTTTCAACGGGTGTTAGGAAATTTTGCGTGAGCAAGTTGCGTTGATCGGCGCTAGTCCACCCGATATTTCTGTCCGCCGACGAACTCGACCAAGTCCTTCCGGATCAGCGCATCGCGGGCCTGTATTTCCTTTTTTATATCGGCGACCGCAGCTTCGTTTGGCAATGTTAATGTCGGAGTGAGGGAGAGCGCAGCCTCCCAATTCTCTATTTGCACCTTGCCGTCCTTGAATTCGTGAACCTCCCACAGAAAGTGACGCATGGGCTTGTCGCTCTTGGAAATATTGAACGACTTATCTAAGAGCGAACAATTTCCTAGCATGTTGATGAACGCGATTGCGTCGAAACGCGATTCAAAATCGTCCGGAGCGATCAGTGCTTTTTCTTCATCAGAGCCAACAAAGGCCGCCCGCTTAGCTTGAATCTGCTGTTCAACCGAGCGGGCCCACCAAGCGTCGGCTACCGTGTGGTCCACTTCAAGCTTGCTGGTTCGTTTGCGGCCGGTGCGCATTGGAATGGAAGAGTTCTTCCACCGATCGTCCTGCAGTCGGTGCCAAACCCAAAGGAATGGGTGATACGCATGAACACGACGACGGTCTCGCACAAGGACGTTGTTGATTTGCTCAATCGCCTTCGTTGAAAATCGTGCCATCATCTGATTGATGCTGTCGTCCACGGCTGCGACGAGTCCGTCTGCTTGCGCAGAGTTGAGCTTGCCGAACATGGTGTTCAATTCCGTTGCAAAGTTTTGGAAATTCAGCACAGCACCGTCGCCCCATACATTGGCCCATTGTGATCCGAAAATCCAGCGGTCCAAGAATTGCACGGCGCGAAGATTCAGCTGTTTTTCGAGCCCATCCCGTTCAGTTACTGAAACGGTGCCAGAAACAGCATCGAATCGGTCGAATGCTAGGCGATACCAAGCCAGGTAAACGATGATGGCGTTGAACGAACCTTGGTTTTCGAGGAGATCCCGCTCCTTGATTAAGTCTGCGCAGCTTTCTAGTCGTGGCTTCAACTTCTTCCATGTGGCAGCAACAGATGCAGCCATCGATCGAACGATTTCGCCCTTGAGCAAATCCTTCGAATCTAGGAGGGTTCCGCTGCGATATTCAACAGCCCAAACGAACGAGATGAGACGAACTACCTCGTCGGTCTCAAGGCGGAAGCCCCTGTCCCCGAGCGCCGACCGCAGTTCCTCAAGGCATTGCCCCGCAGTCTTGTTGTCAGCCTTATCTGGTAGCCACCCCACCTTCAGCCACGCCAGTGTTATCTCTTCTCGGGTCAAGGTCCGACCAGCTGTATTCAGTCGGGTGAAGATGTTGACGATCGCGTCGCTGTAGTCGTCCTTGCACCATTGTGGCGTCAACTCGAACGACTCAATCTGCAGCGCGTGTACAAAGCTGTTGGTCTTGACGTTCTCGACTACCTTCATGAACTCCGCCAGCGGGTCTAGAAGATCCGATCGAACAGTGTCACTAACCCCGTGCTCTTTGAGCATGGGCTCCAAAAGCTTCCTGTATTCGCGCTCAGAAAGACCTTTTTGAACCAGATCCCAGAATCTCGAAAGACGAATGAACCGACCGGGATTATTTTTTGCACTCTCAAGAGGATGGACGTAGTTGGCAGGACGTGGCTCGACCGACTGTCCGGAAACTGAATCGAGAATTGCCCACTCCAAAATTTTGCCGGCCTCGATTTTGCGAACGATGTTGTTCTTTGCATTCAACTCAGCTGTGAGTTTCTGTAGGTCGACGCACATCGATGCCTTGGACCAGTGGTTACTGGGCTTGACTCTTCGATCTTGCAGATCTAATGCCCATTCTGAATCCAGTAACTGGAAACCCCACTGATCACCGCCCAGTGCGAGGATCAGACTCTGAACACGTTGCTGCCCATCCAGAACCATGTGGTAGGTGGCAGGCTGACCAAGTGCCGAGTTTCGAGAGCCGTTTTCATTTCCGGTTCGATCGACAACTTGCCAGAACGGACGATGTGGAATTCCTTCGTCGGATTCAAAACAATCCGGTCTGACTTCCCACAAAAGCAATGAGCCGAAGGGCCATCCCCTGAACAATGAATCGACAAGCATGGTGACTTGCCGAGGACTCCAAACGTACGGCCGCTGGAGGTCTGGAATCACGTAGGTCGCATTGATAGTTGCCTTCTTGATGATCTCGGCCAGTGGCTCGCGTCTGGAGTCGTACTTAATGCTCATATTTAGTCCTTCAAATCCAGTCGTAAACTTCGCTTGGCGGCGCACCGCACGGCCGCAGGAATGAGCCATGCCAGGAATTCGATGTTCAATCGCCTTTGGCGCAAGCCGGATCTCGCTCCTAAATTCTTCCGCTGATTCGACGGCAGCCGAACTTGCTGAGCCAGTCGTTAACGACCAGCTAAGCCGAGATGGGGACGAAAAATATCATATATATTAACGATGAGCCAGCATCCGGGGTACGCTACATAGATGGACCGGCATCTATTTGCTTGGCTATAAAACTGCCTACTAAAATGTCGCCTATTTTGTCAAGCAGTTATCGTCAAAGACTGTAAACTGACCTCGCAGAAAATCCACGATCGGGAAAACCGCAGAGCACAAACGGGGATCGTTAAACGACTACAAGGCATCGGAGGCGGGCGGGTCAAAATTCTAGGCCGATATAGGCCTAGAGAACACGAGACACGAATAAGGGATGCGAATATGGGTAGAGATACGGCTGGCAAGTTGCGTGAGAGAGCGCCGCATAATGACAATGGTGTCCTAGGCGATTTTTATCACTATGCCGTGGCCGGAAGAGTGTCCGACCACTTGGAGTCGACCCAACTTAACAAGTTTGGGACTAAAGGCGGAACGGGCTTTGCGGCTGAAGATACTAATGCGCTTAACGAAAAACTGCGTGGAGTGAAAGTTGGCCAGATGGGGATCAACAATGCAAAGAACGGTCCCGACCGCGTTTCCGGTGGCGTCCATATCCAGACCAAATACTTCGGAACCGCCGCCAAGACGGTAAACGATGCCTTCGACAAAGCGACCGGCACTTACCGTTATCTAGGCATGCAGCTTGAGGTGCCGCGCGACCAGTACGAAAAGGCGGTCGGTCTAATGCGCAAGAAGATCTCGGAAGGCAAAGTTCCAGGTGTTATCGACCCTCGAGAAGCGATCAATCTGGTCAAGGAAGGAAGCGTCACATATCAGCAGGCTAAGAACATTGCTCGCGCCGGCAATATCGAAAGCTTGAAGTTCGACGTAAAAAACAACGCGGTTTTGAGTGGCTATGCTTTTGCCATTGGCTTTGCCATCAACTTCGCAAAGGCGAAGTGGGAAGGAAAGACTACTAAGGAAGCCATTCAAGAATCGGTCAACTCTGGACTGCTGGCCGGGGGCACGTCGTTTATTGCCGGCGTGGCTACCTCTCAGATGTTACGTACGCAGCTGGCCCGAGAAGCGACGGTGGTAATTCGTCACGGCGTTAAGGCGGTTGCTGGGACAACGTTAGGAAGGCCAGCAGTGGACAAGGTCGCTTCTGCTTCTGCCGGCAAAGCCCTGTCGGGGGCCGCTGCTGCCAATCACGCATCCAAGCTGTTGCGCACAAACGTCATCACCGGTGTAGTAACCACTGTTGTCCTCACAGGCCCAGATTTATATCGGGCCGCTATTTCCAAGAACACGTCCTGGGCTCAAGTGGGTAAAAATTTAATGGTCAACGGTGCAGGTGTGGCTGCAGGCACTGCTGGCTGGATGTGTGGCGCGGCCGCAGGCGGTGCTATTGGCACGGCGATTATGCCGGGTCCCGGAACGGCGGTAGGAGCATTCGTGGGTGGCCTTATTGGTTCGATTGGTGCAGGCGCAGGTGGCTCATACGTCGCCAAGAAGGTTCTGGACCGTGCAATTGAAGATGACGCGAGCCAAATGCTGAAGATCGTTGAAGAGGTTCTGCCCGTTTTGGGGGACGAGTACCTAATGACGCAAACCGAATTTGACCAGCTACTCGAGGTGGTCAGCAAGACATGTACCGCCGAGTTTCTCAGGGAGATGTATTCCAAAGACGCGCGGGGGACGTTTGTCCGCAGCACTTTCGAACCGAAGTGCGAAGCCATCATCAAGCAACGACAGCGAGTAATTCTCCCCATCGCCGGAAAGGTGCAGCGCGTCCTCGACGACATCATTGCGTCTGTTGACTCTGAAGCTTCCAGGCAGGCCACTGCGGGCAAGGTAACACGTCGGATGAGCAACTCACTCAATTCGCCGATTGGCTCGTAGAAGTCGTTTTAGTTGAATGCCCGCCCTTTCGAGCAGTGCGGTGCAACGTCAGCAGCCCTCCATACGGGGGGCCTCCAGGGAGTCGGCGCTGCATGTTGTGCTCTGGGCCGGATAGAGCAATAGGTAGCGCGAGTATGCAGTTCCAGTTTTGGCTGTGCTCCACAGCCATCCGGCCCGAGCGGGAAGTTGAAACGTCCGACGACAGGCTCGGATAATGTGTCGGTGTGCAGCCGGCATTGCCGAACGTAGTGAGCAGACGGGTTCGACTTAGTGTGAATAGTCGCTGTTCGATCGACTCCAACAGGGACGGCGGGTCGGAAGCGGACAGCAGTTGTAACGCTTGGGGTAAGTCGAGGTGCCTCCGCACCTGCTTTGGGAAGTCACAGCACCACTTGACGGACTAAGACGGCGGCCGGGGTTCTATGCAGACACAGATAATGGGTCATTTGCGTGTTAACACCCCTTTCCGCACGCAATTCCCTGGCTCCGCCACTGACCTGTTCGCATTGACGATGCAACGTCTCTGCTTGGCCAAGGCCGCGAGCGCCTTGCTGCCGCAAACAAGCGCCTTCCCACAGTAACCGGTGGGGACGAAGCTGGCCCGGCCCAAGCTGGCGAGTGCATGCCGAAGCGGGAAGGGTAGTGTCCCGGCACATGGCCGGGCGTGATTACATGGTTCGGGTAAAGGCAGCCGTCAATCCGCTTGGGCGCGCAGCGTCTTCGCTGCAGCAACCATGTTGGTCAAGGCGGGAATCACCTCATTCCATTGCCGGGTCTTCAAGCCACAGTCGGGGTTGATCCAAAGGCGCTCGGCCGGAACGCGCTCGGCGGCCTTTTTCATCAACTGCACCATATGCTGCTCACTCGGGATGTTGGGTGAGTGGATGTCGTATACGCCAGGGCCGATTTCATTTGGATACCGGAAGTTGTCGAAGGCGTCGAGCAGCTCCATGTCTGAACGGGCGGTTTCGATGGTGATCACGTCAGCATCCATATCGGCAATCGACGCAATGATGTCGTTGAAATTCGAATAGCACATGTGGGTGTGGATCTGGGTGTCGTCTTTGACACCGTTAGCGGTGATGCGGAACGACGCGATGGCCCAGTCCAGGTACGCCTTCCACTGCGACTGGCGCAATGGAAGACCTTCGCGCAGTGCTGCTTCATCGATCTGGATGACGCGCACGCCGGCTTTTTCCAGGTCCAGCACTTCCTCGCGGATCGCAAGCGCCAGCTGATAGCAGGATACCGAGCGTGGCTGGTCGTCGCGTACGAAGGACCAATTCAGTATCGTCACCGGACCAGTCAGCATGCCCTTCATTGGTTTGCTGGTGAGCGATTGAGCGTACTTGATCCAGTCGACCGTCATTGCCGCCGGACGGCTGATGTCGCCAAACAAGATCGGCGGCTTGACGCAGCGCGAACCATAGGATTGCACCCAACCGAACTCGCTGAAGGCGTAGCCATCGAGCTGCTCGCCAAAATATTCGACCATGTCGTTGCGCTCGGCCTCGCCGTGCACCAATACATCCAGCCCCAAGGCTTCCTGCTCGCGCACGCTGCGCGCGATTTCAGCCTGCATGGCCAGCTTATAAGCGGCCTCATCAATCTTTCCCGCCTTGAACTGGCTGCGCGCCAGGCGGATTTCCGCAGTCTGCGGGAAGGAACCGATGGTCGTGGTCGGGTACTTGGGCAGCTTCAACAATGCGGCCTGCTTCACGGCACGTTGTGGATAGGGGCTCTGGCGCTTACCGAGCGCGCTGCCTATCCTGGCCACAATGGCCTTGACCGCTGGGTTGTTGACACGCGGCGAATTGCGGCGTGCCTCACATGCGGCGTGATTGGCCACCAGTTCAGCATGGACAGCAGCGCGCCCTTGATTGAGGGCGGCGCCCAGCACGCGGAGTTCATCGAGTTTTTGCCTGGCGAAAGCGAGCCAGGATTTGATTTCGCCATCAAGCTTTTGCTCGCTGTTGAGGTCGACCGGCACATGCAGCAGCGAGCATGATGGTGCCAGCCAGAGTCGCTCGCCCAAGCTCTCCGAGATCGGCTGCAGCCAGTCGAGCACTGCATTCAAGTCGGTTTTCCAGATGTTGCGGCCATTGATGACGCCCAGTGACACGACCTTGTGGGTGGGCAGAAGGCCGATCAGGCTTTGCACTTCGCTGCCAGCATTGATCGCGTCGATATGCAGGCCGGCCACTGGCAGGTTGGCAGCCAGGTGCAGGTTCTCCTGCAGAGTGCCGAAATAGGTTGCGAGCAAAATCTTCACGCGGCAAACCTTGAGGTGGTGGTAAGCCTGGTTGAATGCGTGCGTCCAGTCCATGTCCAGCTCGGTGACCAATACTGGCTCGTCGACCTGCACCCATTCGGCTCCGGCTGCGGCCAAGGTATCCAGCAGTTCGGCGTACGCTGGCAACAGCCGCTCCAGCAGCGCCAGCCGGTCGGAATCGTCCTTGGTTTTGCCCAGCCACAGGTAAGTAACCGGACCGATGATCACCGGCTTGGCCTTGACGCCCTGCAGCCTGGCTTCTTCCAGTTGCGCCAGCAGGCGCGAGGCATCCAGCTTGAATTCGGTGGTGGTGGAAAACTCGGGGACGATGTAGTGGTAATTGGTGTCGAACCACTTGGTCATTTCACCTGCGGCGACGCCGCTACAGCACCCGGCGTGTTCCTCACCCGACTCGGCGGAGCGGCCGCGCGCTACGCGAAAATAGTTGTCCAGCGCATCGCCATGGAAGCCGCGTACACGCTCCGGCAAGTGGCCCAGCGTGAAGCTCATGTCGAGCACCTGGTCATAGAAGGCGAAATCGCCGACCGGCACAAAATCCAGGCCCGCCTGGTCTTGCCAGTGGCGGCGGCGCAGGTCGGCGCCGAGCGCCTTCAGTGCATCGCGTGAAGACTGTCCTTTCCAATAGGACTCGAGGGCGAATTTCAATTCGCGTTTTGCGCCGACGCGGGGAAAGCCGAGGTTATGGATGCGTGCCACGATGAGATGCCTTGAATGAGTGGTAAGTGGTGCTCATTCTAGGGACGGTAGTCCATGAAGAAAAATGGTATTGTTTCATCGGTCCATTAATCTTATTCATACATCGCTACGACCGCATGGCCATCCTTGAGCGCGTTCACCTTGAAATCATCCGCGCCGTGCATCAGCACGGCTCGCTAACTGCTGCCGCGGAAAAACTGCATCTGACGCAATCAGCGTTGAGCCACACCGTGCGTAAATTGGAGGATCAGCTTGGCGTCGCGGTCTGGTATCGCGAGGGTCGCAGCTTGCGTCCCACGCAAGCCGGAGAATACTTGCTGGCGGTCGCCAACCGACTGCTGCCGCAACTCTTGCATGCGGAAGAACGCCTGGCGCAGTTCGCCCAAGGCGAGCGTGGGGCACTACGCATCGGCATGGAATGCCACCCTTGTTATCAGTGGCTGCTGAAAATTGTCGCTCCCTATCTCGCTGCCTGGCCGGCGGTGGACGTGGACGTCAAACAAAAGTTTCAGTTCGGCGGCATCGGCGCGCTATTTGGCTATGAGATCGATATGCTGGTGACGCCCGATCCGCTCTATAAGACCGGTTTGCGTTTCGAGCCCGTGTTCGACTACGAGCAGGTACTGGTCGTCGGCCCCGGGCACCCTCTGCGCACTGCGGGCTATGTGCGCGCCAGGCAGTTAGCCGATGAGACACTGATCACCTATCCGGTTGCGATTGACCGGCTCGACATTTATACGCAATTCCTGATGCCGGCCGGTATAAGCCCGAAGCGACACAAGCCGATTGAGACGACTGACATCATGCTGCAAATGGTGGCGAGCGGACGCGGCGTGGCAGCCCTGCCGCGCTGGCTGGTGGAAGAAAACGCAGCCAAATTCAAGGTCGTGCCGGTGCGGCTCGGCAGGCACGGCATTGCGAAACAGATTTTCCTGGGCATGCGC
>JAQGMC010000029.1 GCA_028292545.1 Paucimonas sp. | reverse complement strand
TCAATTGCCCCATGTAGTGATAGCCATAGCGCATGTTGGCCGGGCCGCAACTGGCGCAGCCAGCGCCGCGCACTTCGAGGATGCGCATCTGGCCCGCCACCTTGCCCGTCTTGTAGCGCGTTGTCTGGCCCTGGCTGTTGGTGAGCACCGTTTCATCTGGACTGGGCCAGGCCAGTGTCACTTGCTCGATGCCGGTACCTGGTACCAGCGGGGTTGCCTTGGCATTCTTACTCTCCTTGCCATCCTTGCCGGTTTCCCGGCGCGCCGGCTCACCCCGGGCGCTCAGCATGGCCCGGCCCTGCTGGTCGTACTGCCAGGTGGCCAGCCGCTCGTAGCGGGGATGGCCATCGCTGCCGCTGCCAGTTACGGATACGCCCGTCAGCAGGGTCGGATAACGCGGGTCTTCATAGTGGTAGTGGCGGCTGATGGTGGACGTCGTGGTGCCGCGCTCGCCGTATTCGCCCTGCCTTTTTTCGGGATCGTAATGCGTGGGCAAGTCAACCTGGACCAGGTTGGCAACGATGGCCCGCTTGTCGGCCGTTGCCCCCTTGGGCAGGGCGCCGCCATAGTGGTAACTGAACCGGCCGACCGGGGAATCGATGCTGTGCACGCCACTGAAGCGCTTGCCAAATTCGGGCGAACGCCTGCTCAAGTGGTTGATTTCAAGCACCCGGCCCAGTGGATCGGTGACCTTGCGCAGCCAGCCGCGCGGGTCGTAATCGATGACGAGGGATTCCCCGCTGGGCATGACGATTTGCACCAGGCGGCCGGCGTGGTCGAAGTGAAGCTTGCGGCCATCGTTCCAGACCCACAGGTATTCAGTGCCGGCTAATTTTTTCTGGGCGATGACAATGCCGTCCCCATACGACACGGGGTAATAAGTATCCAGCCCGACCAGGCTGCGCCCGAAGCCGATGCGCGTGCCATCGGCTTGGATGATTTCAACCATGCCATTGCGGGCATCGAGTAGGGTTTCATAGCTGAGCCGCCACCCCTTGCCAATGAGGCCGGGCCGGTCGTCCCGGCCGCCGCGTCCGCTGTTGTAATGGCGGATGATTTCCAGCCCGAGCACGCCAGGCAAGGGGGCAAGATCCACTTCCTGCTGGTACTTGTTGCCAGTGATGAGGTTGATCGGGTTGCCGCCGCCCTGGTTGGTGCCGGAGGCATTGCCCTGGCTGGCCACGCCTGCGCCGCCGCAGGGCGAGCCGGAACCGACGCTGGCACTGCAGCATTCCTTGCTCGGATCGCAGGCAGCTTGTGCCGGCGCCGCGGCCAAGATCGATAACAACAGCAGGCATCCAGCCAGCAAGCTGGCCATGCGCGAATGGTGTCGTCGATCCAGGGTTGCGGGCATTTTCATGTCATCCTTTCGTGGCCGCTTCATAAGCGCACCTCGCGTTGCTTCGGTCCTGCCTGGACCAGGTATTGGTCGAGGCGGTCGCCGACTTGCATGCCAAAGCGGTTGACCGCGCCTGCCTTGAGTTCCAGCACATGCACGGCCTGCTTGCCGCCGACGCTGAAACGCCAGGGCTTCAAGCCGCGCACGAGCTTGACGATGGTGAACTGGCCATCCAGGTAAACCACATCCAGCGCAAAGCGCATGAAGCAGGTATGCACGCTGGCGCAATCGACCAGCAACAGGCCGCGGCCGACGGGCAGGGCGGCGGTGAACATCAAGCCACGCAGGCGGCGCCAGAAGCCGCGTGCGACGGTGAATGCCAGCAGGGATGCGCTCGGTGTCATGGCGGCCTCACAATCCAGAGTTCAGGAATTTCATGACGATGGGGAAAAACAGCACGATGAAAGTGCAGGGAAAGATGAAGGCAATCAGCGGGAACAGCATCTTCACGGGCGCTTCCATCGCCAGCTTTTCGGCGCGCAGGAAGCGTTCGGTGCGGCGCTGGTCGGCTTGCGCGCGCAGCACCGGACCCAGGTTCATGCCCATGCTTTCAGCCTGGATGACGGCGGTGGTGAAGCTGGTGACGCTGGATTCACCCAGCCGATCGGCCATGTCGCGCAGTGAAACGGCGCGCGATTTGCCAGCGCGGATGTCGCGCAGCACGCGGTGGAATTCATCGCGCAGCGCCCCCTTCGGGCCTTTGGACACGGCCTGGTTCATCGCGCCTTGCATGTTCAGCCCGGCTTCCACGCAAAGCGTGATGATGTCGAGGTAGAACGGCAGCGACTTCATTAATTCACGCTTGCGCGCCATCAGGCAATCACGCAACCAGATGGCCGGGTAGGCCCAGCCGAACAAGGCGCCGGCAGCGGCCAACTGCAGGTAGAGCGACAGCTTCAAGCCCGGCTCGCCCGGGGGCGCATGGTCGAAGGAAGACAGCAGCAGCGTAAAAACGCAGGTGCAGAAAATGGCGCACAGCAGGCGGCTGGCAAAGAACTGGGTCGCATCAAGGCAGTAGTCCATGCCCGCCCGGCGCAAGCGCGCCTGGCATTTGTTGCGCCCGCGCGCGCCCAGCAGCGGACCCAGGTAGTGACTGAGCCACTGCACCGGCCACCAGGCCAGGCGAAAGCCGAGCGGTGGCGCATCTTTGTATTCCCTGTCCTCGGCCGGCACCTCGGCTACGGCGCGGCTGAGCAGCCAGGCCAGCAGGGCGCAAGCCAGGCCGGCCGCCAAAGCCACCAGCAGGCTCACGATCTGGAAATGCAGGGTCTCGGTGCCGGTCATCGGGAGCGCTCCATTGTGTGCATGCCTGCTTAAACATCGATGGCGATGATCTTGCTGATCACGTACACGCCCATGCATTCGAAAAAGGCGATCACGGTCAGCGTGGCCCAGCCAATCCGGCTGTGCCATAACAGGCTCATGGCTTCTGGTTCCATGCGGTCCAGCACCAGCATCAGCACCAGCGGCAGCAAGCCGACCACCCAGGCTTGCAACTTGCCCTGCGCCGTGAGCGCGCCGATCTTGCCTTCCATTTGCAGCCGGCTGCGTATGGTGTACGCGGTGCGCTCCAGGGTTTCGGCCAGCCCGCCGCCGGTTTCCGATGCGATGCGCATGGCGGACACGACCAGCGTCGTGGTCTGGGTCGGCATGCGGCGCGCCAGGTTGGCCAGGCTGTGTTCCAGCGTCACGCCCAGGCGCTGCTCGCGCAGCATCAGGGCGAATTCCTGGCCCAGTGGCGCTTGCGCTTCGGCCACCAGTTGCGAGATTGCCGAGCTCAATCCGACGCCGGCACGCAAGCCGCCGGACAGCATCATCAAGGCGTCGGGCAATTGCGCTTCGAAACGGCGCAGGCGCCGTTTGCGCATCCAGGCATACAAGAGGCGCGGCAGCAGCACGAGGGCAAAGAAGGTGGCCAGGGCCAGCAGCAGGTTGCCGGTCAGGATCCAGGCCAGCACGCCGCCCAATGCCATCACGGCCAGGTTTGCCACGAACAGCTTGGCAGGGTCGATGAAGAGGAAAAATTCCTGTGCCTGGAAACCGGCGCGCTCGGTGAAGCTGGCGCGGTAGCGTGACATGGTGACGGTGCCCATGTCGATCACGAACCAGGCCAGCAGCGCAGCCGACAGCGCCACAATGGTCGTGATGATGGCGAGGGAATTAGCGGCTGTCATGGTCGGCTGTCATGGTTGGCTCTCAGGGTGGGCTCTCAGGGTGGGCTCTCGGGGTCGGCTCTCAGGGTGGGGGCGGATGCTTGCTGCGACATTCGGGCCTCAGGCCCGGGCCTGCGGTTGCGCGCCCGGCTCGACCGGCTTGAAGATATCCATGTCGAGGTCGTTGCCGGTCATGCGCAATTCCTCATAGAAGCCCGGCACCAGGTCGCAGCCGGTGAAATAGCCGCTGACCTTGTTGCCGGGTGCGGTATAGCCCTGGTTCACGTGGCGGAACAATTCCTGCAACTGGATTTTTCCACTCTCCATGCCGGTGATTTCAGTGATCGAAGTCACCATGCGCGTGCCGCAGGCAAAGCGGCTTTGCTGCACGATGATGTCGACCGCGCTTGCGATCTGCTCGCGTATCGCAACCAGCGGCAGGTCCATGCCAGCCATCAGCACCATGGTTTCCAGCCGCGCCAGGCCATCGCGCGGCGTGTTGGCATGCAGCGTGGTGAGCGAGCCTTCATGGCCAGTGTTCATTGCCTGCAGCATGTCGAGCGCTTCGGCGCCGCGGCATTCGCCTACCACGATCCGGTCGGGGCGCATGCGCAGCGTGTTTTTGACCAGGTCGCGGATCAACACTGCGCCTTTGCCTTCCACGTTCGGCGGTCGCGACTCCAGGCTGATCAAGTGCTCATGGTGCAGCTTCAGTTCGGCTGCATCTTCGACGGTGATGACGCGTTCGCCGGCTGGAATGAAGTTGGAGAGGATGTTGAGCAGCGTGGTCTTGCCCGAGCCGGTGCCGCCGGAAACGATGATGTTCTTGCGCCCGACCACGCACACTTCGAGGAAACTGGCCATGGCCGGGCTGAGCGCGCCGAAACGGACCAGATCTTGTGCGCCCAGCTTGTTGCGCGCGAACTTGCGTATGGTCAGGCAGGCGCCCTTGAGGGCAAGGGGCGGAATGATGGCATTCACGCGCGAGCCATCCTTGAGGCGCGCATCCACCATGGGCGAGGATTCGTCAATGCGGCGTCCCAGCGGCGCCACGATGCGCTCGATCACGCCCATCACGGCGCGATCGCCGGTGAAGGTCAGTGGATGGCGCTGCAGCCGGCCGGCGCGCTCGACATAGATTTCGTCATAACGGTTGACCATGACTTCGGACACGCTGTCATCGGCCAGCAATTCTTCCAGCGGTCCCAGGCCGATGGCTTCGTCCAGCACTTGCTTGCAGAGCAGGTCGGGATCCAGTTCGGATGGAAGCTCGGCGGCTTCATCGCGCAGGATCTGGCGGATCAGCACTTCAGTCTCGCGCCGCAAACGTTCGTCAGACATGCTGTTCACGTCGTGCCGGCGCAAGTCCATCGTTTCCAGCAACTTGGCGTGGATGCGCTGGCGCCATTCGAATTCCAGCTGCTTGCGGCTGGGGTCGGGCGCGATGATCAAGGAAAAGCCTGCAGCTGTTTTGTCCCCTGCGGCGGGCATGGCCTCGGCCGCTTCCTGCAGCATGCGCTGATGCACGCGCTCGGCCGCCCGGCGCGAGGCTTTCAATTCCTCGGTCGCCATCTGGTTGCGCACGGCAGCGGTATCCGAACGCGATCGGGGATGCGCGGCCTGCACCAGGCCGTCCTCGCCGAGGGTGGCAACCTTGAGCCGGAACGGGCCGATGCCGATCACGTCGCTGGACTTGAGCGGTCCGTATTGCGTATCGATCCGGCTACCGTTGACGCTGACGCCGCCAAAAGCACCCATGTCTTCCAGCAGCACGCCGGAAGGTGTGTTGAAGAGGCGCGCGTGTTCGCGGCCGACACGCCAGCTATCGAGCCGTACTTCATTTTGCGCGGACTTGCCGATCAGGCATTCATCGGGCGCTTGTACCAGGCTGGTCTTGCCCTCGGCATCCTGGATTTCAATCTGCAGCATCGCGAGCTCCTTGCAGGATCAATGTTCCGGCACCAGCCATTGCCTGGCGGTCCAACCGCGCCTGCCGTTTGCCTGCACCGGCAGCCAATAGGCTTGCGGCGGCTCGGGCAAGGCTTCGACGATGGTGTTGCGGGGCAGGCGCTCGACCAGCGCGGCATTGATGTCGGGTGTGACGCGCAATGCCAGGCCATCCAGGTTGACGCGGAAACGCTGCGGCGGCGTGGCAGGCACGCTAGCCAAGGCAGCCGTGGTGGCGGGGGCCAGCGCGGCAGCGGCCGGCGCCGGTTCAGCGGCTGCAGCTGCGGGTGCAACTTTGGCGGGTTCAGCTTTGCCGGGCGCAGTCTCGGCGGGTGGAGCATCCGTGGGCGCAGCCGCGGCGGGCGCGACCTCGGCCGGCGAAGTTTTGGCCCGCGCTGCCGCAGAGGTCGCTGTCTCGGCAGGCCCGATCGCGGCTGTGGCTGTGGCAGCACTCGCCGGCGCAAGCGGCGGCGTGCGCCCCGCAACCTGGGCCGGCGCATCGGCCGTTACTCGCCTTGCCGCCGGCGCTGCATCCGTTCGCGGGCGGCCACGGTCGAGCAGGGCGCCTTGGCGGTCGAGATTGGCGATCGCGCCAGGCGCGGGCGGCAGTGTCGGCTGCAGCCGCGCCGGTTCCAGCCACGCGCTTTCTACCCAACCCTGGATCTCGCCGACGACGACATGGCGCCAGGCGAGCGTGCCCGGCGGAAAAGGATCGCGCTTGCCAAGCTGCACCAGCGCGCCCCGGCCCAACTGCATCAGGGCGCGGCTGGCGTGGGACGGTTCTTCGCGTAACACCGCACCGTCAAGCTTGATGGCGAGCGTACTGCCGCCGGCGTCGGCGAGCCGGTGACTGGATTGCCCGGTCCCGGCAGCGTCGCCAGTCGCGTGGGTCGTGGCTAACCGGTCACGGGCGGCCCGCTCACTGGCAGCCGCTGGATCGACCTGGGCTGGATCGCGCCCCGGTTGCAGCGGCTGGCGCAGGTAGGGTGGCGGCTTGTCCAGGTTCTGCTGCAGCCGTTCGCCGGTGCGCTCGATGCGATCCACCAGGCCCGGCGTGCGGCTGTCCACCACGGTGGGCGTGACGAACACCACCAATTCAGTCTCGCGGTTCTGGAAGCGGCGCGAGCGGAACAGGGCGCCCAGCACCGGTATGTCGCCCAGCAGCGGCACCTTGTCGATATTTGTGCTGTTGTCTATCTGGATCAGGCCGGACAAGACCATCGTCTCGCCGCTCTGGACATTGAATTCGGTATTGGTTTTGCGCGTCAGCAGGGCCGGGCCGCCGACGGTGGATATTGAGGTGTCGATCTTGCTGACTTCGGATTCGATCGATGCGCGGATGCGGCCGCTGCGGTCGACCTTGGGCAGGATGTCGAGCTTGATGCCATACGGCTTGAAAATGATGGTCACGCCGTTCAGGTTGGACACTGAATACGGGAACTCGCCGCCCGCCAGGAAGCTGGCCTTGGAACCGCTGCGCGCTGCAAGCTGGGGTTCGGCCAGCATGGTCGCGCGGCCGTTTTGCGCCAGCAGGTTCAGCTGCGCATTCAAGCCCAGGTTGACCGCGCTGAGCAGGTTCAGGCCAGCGGGAAGCGGTATGCCGGTGTCGCCGCCGCCGGCATTGGTGATGGGAATCTGGTTATTGGTGCCGGTTTGAATGCCGATCTGGAGGCCGCGCTGGCTGCCGTGGTGGAGTGGCGACCAGATGGCGCCGGCCGCGGCGCCGCCGGTCGCGCTCCATTTCAAACCCAGTTCGCGCAATTCATCGACTGGAAACTCGACCACTTTCACATCCAGCATCACCATCTGTTCCCAACCCAGCCGGTCGGTGAAATTGACGATCTGCGGATAGCGCTTGGCCAGTTCATCGATCTTGGCCAGGTCGCGGTCGTTTAGCTTGTCGCCTTCCACGATCACTTTGTCGCCGATGACCGAAGCGCGGGCCTCCGGTATGGTGGACAGGAAAGCGGCGATTTCGCGCGCATAGCGGCTGGTGTCGCCGGGCACGATATTGATTTTCACGCGCTGGTAGCGGCCGTCTTCATTCCACAGGAACAGCGACGAGGTGCCGGGCGCATTTGCGAACAGGATGACTTCCTTGTTGTCCAGCGCCGCCGCACTCATGATCTGGCCATTGCCCACTGCGATGCGGCCCACGCCCGGCGCCGGAAAGACGCGCGATTCGCCGACGAACATTTCAATTTCGGGAATCTGTGACTGGTCGTCCTGCTTGCGGATTGGCTGGTAGGGCTGGTTCTGCAGCACTGCCGGACGCAGCGACTTTGGTTTCAGGTTCTCGGCAAAGCCGTTCATTGGCGCGGTGCGCTCGGTGGGCAGCGCGGCCGGCGCCTTGCCCTGCCGGATGCTGTTGCCGTTGAGGGCCGGTACTTCCGCTTGCGCCCGGACGGTGGGGCAAAGGCACAGGCCGAGATGCGCCAGAACGAGCGCGAAGGCTTGCGCGCGGCGGCGATGGTTGGAGGCGATGGCTTGCTGCTTGATCTGTTTCATGAGCACCCGTTATTTTTCGGTTTGTCTTGTCCCTGAGATGCGTGTTGGCAGTTCGCGGTCGTCGTCAGGGTTGGCGTTTCTCCTGTGCGGGTTTCTCGGGTCTCTCGGGTTTCGATGGCGATGCGGCTGAAGCGGTGGCAGCGGGCGGGCGTGGTGCAGGCGCAGCGTCCAGCGGCGAGTCAAGCCTTTCCACGACGGCCGGACGGGCAGGCGCTGCCATGTTCAAGCCTTCGGATGACAGCTTGCCGCCGCGTCCGCCGTACAGCACCGGCACCGTGCGGCTGGCGCCATCGCCGGTGAGGCCGAGCAGCGCGGCCAAGTCGACATTGGCCGCGCCAAGCGGCTGCTTGTCTTGCGGATTGCGCAGCAGGGCGGTAATTTTTCCAGCTTCGCGCGCGACGATCAGGTCCTGCGCCTGCTGCGGCGTCGCGTCCAGCGTGACGGTTGAGTACTGGCGGCGCTCGCCATTCTTCGGGTCGTCCACCGCGCGCTGGCCTGTTGCCAGCACCTGCATGTTCTGCAGCAGGGGAAAGGTACGCCGCTTGCCGTCATGGTCGAGCGTGAGCATCATGTCCACCAGGTCGCCCGGTTCCAGCATGCCGGAGATGGAATTGATTTCATCCACGGCCACCGTGATTGCGCGCCGGCCGTTTTCAATGCGGGCGGAAAAAGTGGCAGTTTTCTTGCCTTCCACCAGGCCCCAAACAATCATTTCACCGGGATTGACTGGATAGGCCAGCGGCAAGCCTTCGATGTTGTCGACTTCGTTCGGTTTAACCGCCGCGGAATGCGCATAGGCGACCGGGATGAAGCGCAGGGCCAGCTTGTCTGCGGAAATCTTCTCGCCCTTCGCGATCGGGCGCTTGGCAACGACCACCTGCACCTGCTCGCCCCGGGCGCGTGCTTCGATTGCCGCCATCTGGCTTGCCAGGTAGCTGCGCGCGGCCAGCGCCGCCAGCAAGCCGATACCCACTGCCACGCCCAGAACGATCCAGGTCTTGTTCAATTTCAGGTTTTTTAGCAAAGCCAGCTTCATCGGTCACCAGGAAAGGTTGAAGTCAATCGGGCAGCGACAAGGCGTGGCTGAACTTTTGATAGCCGTCGCGAAAAGCCTGCAGCAACATCGCAATCGTGCTGCGCGGCTGGTCCGGGCTTTCCTTGTCCTGCAGCGGAAAAAACAATGCCATGCCAAGTGCGGTGCACACGACGGCATATTCGAAAGAGGATTGGCCGCGCTGGGTCGAAAGACGCCGTTGGCGGTTGCGCAGCCGGCCCGGCGCACGCGCAAGAATCGTCATTTGAAGCGCTCCATGCGGGTCACAAGGTTCAGGACGATTGCAGTGCGGCCTTGCGCCTCGCGATGGATGGTTGCCACGCCTTCCCTGTTCGCAGCCTTGAAGTACAGGACGCGCGCGCCGGCAGCTTGCGATGGCAGCGCGGCGGCGTTTTCCTGCGCGGCGCTGGCGCCACTGCTGTCGCGTTCCAGCACATAGCCATCGCCAGCCATCAAGGACTTGAGGCTGTGGGCGTTCAGTGATTCATCGTGGGTATTGACGATGACGAGATGGCGCGACAGCCGGTCGCCGTCGCGCGATTGCATATTGCTCAGCATGCGGGAGCCGGCCGGCAGGCGCGAAAGCCAATGCATGGCACTGGCCGCCGCCTCGTTGGACTGGTCCAGGGCCGCTTGCAGGTGGCTCACCGCCAGCACGCCGCGCGAACCGCTGCCGGCCGCTTCAATCTGCACGAGGATGTAGTACTGGTCCTGGGCCCGTCCTAATACCAGGCGTTGGCCGATGGTGTTCTCGATCAACGGATGGCCCAGCACACGCCGGAAGCCGTCGCGCACGCTGTCCGGCCCCAGTGCCGACACGAAGCCTTGCAAGCGCATGGGCATGCCATTCAAGTTTACTTGCTCGCCCATATCGAAAGAACGAACCCCGTCGGGCAGCACAATCCGCGGCCATTGCGCTGCAGCCTCCTGCGCCCGTAGTGGTTGCGCCGGCAGCAGCAGGCCGAGCAGCAGCACACCGGCCAGCAGCAGGCCAGCCGGCAGCGCGGCCCAGGCAATCGAAGCGGCCAATGCCGGCCCCTGGCGGCGCAGTCGTGAGCCCAGTGGTGAACGCAATCGTGAGCAAAACAGGCTGGCCACGAAAAGGGAAGGGAAGGGCATCGCCATCACGCTCAATTTCCCGCCTTGAGCCGGTCTCGCGGCACGACGTCGCGCCAGAAATCCAGCTTGCCCAGCTTGGGCGCACTCACCATGCCGGCTTCGATGGTCTCGACCGCTGCATCGACTGTCGAACTGAGCGCAGCCAGTTGGCCGACCGGGAAAAGCGCCGGGCTTCCCGCAATCTTGCTTTCCACTTGTTGCGCGTTTTTGGCTGTCCACGGGTCGAGCAAAATGCTGGTGCTGCGCGCCACCGAAAGATTGATGCTGTCAAAGGGTTCGTAAAAGGCCAGGCCGGCGGGAAGGTTCGCCAGCTTCACCGAGACATTGGCGCTGTAGATGCCCGGCGCCTGCAAACCAAGCTGCTGGTGCAGGACAAAGGTTTGGCCATCCTGGCTGGGGCTGAAGCCATCCTGATGGCGGCTGCCGCCGGCGCTGCCGAAATCGAGCTTGACGTCGCTGCCGAAGTCCCGGATCAACGCCTTACCGTGCGGATCGCGCCAGAACAAGTTCTGGTCGGCCATGAAGTCGCCGGCTACGTCGCCAGTCTTGATGGGTGCATTGGCATTGCTGAAGAAGCGGCGCCGTATTTCATCGGCCAGCTGGCTCTCTGGCTTCCATGTGCTGATGCTGTCGTTGCGGGTCATGGCCTCGAAAGCGACATACCGGCTTGCCATTTGCGCGGCGTGGCTGATGTCCTGGTATTTCGCGATCAGCGGCAGCAGGAGAAACAAGGGCGCCACGGCCAGCACCAGCACCAGGAATTCCGTCAGGGCCTGGCCGCGCGCGCTGGCGAAGCTTGTGGCACGCTTCACTGATTGCTCCCCGGCGTTTGCACGCCTTGCATCCCGCGGGCTTTCTGCACATCGGCGCTGGAATGGATCAAGCGCACCTGCCAGTAAGGGTTGAACAGGCTGCCAATTTCCTGCGGCAGGCCCTGGCTTTGGCCGTACCCATTGGCCCCGGCGCCGCCAGCGCGGTCGAAAAACACTTCCGAGGTCGCCACGGCCACCAGTTCGCGCCCACCGGCGGGCTGGGCCTGGTAGTCGTTCAGGCGGGATTGCGGCGCCGGGCGGACTGCGGAACGGCCTTCGGCGGTGCGGGTCTGGCTGATGTCGCGGCGCACGCGAACCGAAAAGCGCAGGCGGGGATCGTCCTGCCTGCTGGACAAGTCGTAGAAGCCAGGCAAGCCGGAGTAAGCCCAGGCAGAACTGGACATCGCAGTGGCCAATCCGTAGGCGGCGGGGTTTACTCGGAGCGCGCCGTCGTACAACTCCGGGCCAGGATCAGCGGATGCAAGCTCGCCAGCCAGGTCGCCTGGCGCCTCACCGGCCGCTGCCTTGCCCCAGCTGACTGGCTGCTCCGAGAGGGCGCTGCATAACGCGTCAAACATATTGCTCGGCACCCAGACCTTTTCTGACAGCGTGTCTACCGCGCTCCATTGTTCAAATTCCACCAGCTCGGTGCCGCCGCGACGATCCATCCAGTCGCGCCGCGGAAAAGCGCTGCTGCAATTGGGCCGCAACGCATCCAGGTGCCAGCTGCGTTTGGACACGAAGCCATCTTTTTTGGCGGAAACGGTCACGACTTCGGCAAAGCGTGTGCGCTCTTTGCCGCTGTAGCGCCGGACAAAGGAGGGGTAATCCTCCGCCTGCGGGTCGAGCGGCTCGGCAGTAAGCAGCCCGTCGTTGGGGAAATTGGCTTGGGCGACCGCGTTCATTACTTGCTGGCGCGCGGGAAGCAAGCCGTTATGCGCGGTGCGTTGCGCCGCCTGCAGGCTCTGGACGATGCCATCCGATGCTTGCGCCAATCCTTCCAGCATGCCGGACGTGTTCAGGCTGGCCTCAAGAAGTTGGCCCGTGGTCTTTGCCGCTATGGCAGCAACGATGAAGGACGGGTATTTGGTGCTCGTATCCAGGCCGGCGGGCGAGGTGGCGAGCTTGTTGACGTACTCGACCCATGACGACAGGCTGACCAATTGCGCGATAGCGACAGTGTTGGCGACCATCGCGCGATTGGTATAAGCCTCGAAATTCATCGTGCGGGCATGCATGACGCCGGCGCTGTAGGCAACTGCATCCGCCGTGTTCACGAGCCGGGTTTTTTCATGCACCAGCTGGCCGGTATTGAACAGGTAGAACAGCGCCGCCAGCGAACCAGTGAGGAGGAACAAGCCAAACAGCAGCGCTTGCCCGGCTTGCCGCTGTCGATAACCCGGCAAGTGCCGCCTGCGCCGTAAATGCACCGACGCAGCGGCAGGAGGCATACCCGCGCTGAGTGAAAGCCTGCCGGGCTTGCTGGTCCAGGCCCGGCCGCGCCGCTGCTTGGCGGGCATCATCAGTTACTGGCCGTTCCGCGCGCGTTGTCGTTCTGGTAGGCGTCCAGTCCCTTCTTCTTGGTGCCTTCGGCTTCGGCACTGGTGGCCGCATCCTGGGCATTTTTGATCGACGTCGCGCCGCTCTGCCCAGCCACTTCCTTGGCAATGCCGGCGGTCTGGCTGCGGATGGTTTGTCCAAAGAACTGGTAGACGGCGATGGCGGCGACGGCGATCAGGGCGACGATGATGATGTATTCCGTCATGCCTTGGCCTTGCTGGAATTGTGTGGATGCTTGGCTGCGTTGCGGTTTGAAATACGTCGGCATGCTGACTCCCTTTGGTTGGCAACCGGGTCCTGCGAGAGGACGGGATTGACGAACTGCCTGGGCGCCGGAACCGGCGCGGCATGGCGCTCGTCGAGGCCAACTTATAAGGGGGAAATGTAAAACGTAAAAAGTTTGTTTGTTACGGATCTAACAAAAGTAGGTCGCCTGACGGAGCCGCAGATGGTCTGCGCCGGCGCTTCAAATCCAGTGAAGGGAAAGGGTGCCGCGCGATGGGCGGACAACGGGCAGCGCGGCCTCAGAACCACAGCAGCGCAGCAGCGGCGCCTGCGATCAGCGAAAACTTCGCCACGTAATACGCATGCCGGTTCCAGCGCTTGAAGCGCCGGCGATACTGGCCCGCGTGCCATACAAAACGGAATAACCGGTTGACCGTGCCAAGCTGGTCGCCGGTTTCATTGGGCGAGCTGGCCGCGGTCATCATCGTGTGGCCCAGCAGGCGGGTGAAGCCCTGGGCCCAGCGAAAACGCATCGGCCGTTCGACATCGCAAAACAGGATCACCCTTTGCTGGTCGGTGCCGTTATAGGCGCTATGGATATAGGTTTCGTCGAACAGCACGCCTTGCCCGTCGCGCCAGCTGTAACGCTGGCCATCCACGTCGATGAAGCAGCGATCGTCATTGGGCGTGGCCAGCCCAAGGTGGAAGCGTAGCGAGCCGGCGAAAGGATCGCGATGCGGATTCAGCCTGGCGCCCGGCGGCAGCGAAGCGAACATGGCAGCCTTTACCTCGGGAATGTCGCGCAGCAGGGCCACCGTGCGTGGACAAAGCCTGGCGGCCGATGGATGGCTGGCGTCGTACCACTTCAGGTAAAAACGCTTCCAGCCAGTCTTGAAAAAGGAATTGAAACCGGCGTCGTCATTCTTGTCGGTGGCGCGGATCTTTTCCATCTGCTGCATCGCGAGCGCTTCATCGCGGATCATTTTCCAATTGTCCTGCAGCGGTTGCAGGGCAGGAAAATGCGCAAGCGCCAGGTAAGGCTGGTGTGGCACGGCGGAAAACGCATGAATCAGCGAATTGATCGGCGCCATGAAGGAAGAATGGTCGAACAACTGCCGCAGCAGGGGCAGGCGCACCCGGCCACGAA
>JAQGMC010000022.1 GCA_028292545.1 Paucimonas sp. | reverse complement strand
CCGGCCCCAGGTCCAGGTGCAGCGCATGGCCCTTGATGCCTTCGATCAGCGCGCCGCCATGGCCATGGACGATGGGCTTGGGCATGCCGGTGGTGCCGGACGAATACAGGATCCACAACGGATGGTCGAACGGCAGCTGCTCGAAGCGCATGGGCTGGGCCTCTGCCGCCGGGTGCGTCAGCAGCGACTCCCACGACAGCGCGCCTTCCAGGCCGGCGCCGGCGCCGGCGTCGAGGTAAGGCAGCAGCACCGTGTGCTGCAACGTCGGCAGCGCCTCGCGCATGGTGCGTACCACGTCCATGCGGTCAAAGTCGCGGCCGCCGTAACGATAGCCATCCACGGTCAGCAACACCTTGGGGTCGATCTGGCGAAAACGGTCGAGCACGCTCGCCGTTCCCATGTCGGGTGAACAGCTGGACCAGATGGCGCCAATGCTGGCGCAGGCGTAAAAGGCAATCGCAGTCTCGGGAATATTGGGCAGGTAAGCCACGACCCTGTCGCCGGGTCCGACGCCCAGCGCGCGCAGTCCTGCTGCGGCCTGGCTGACTTGTTCGCGCAACGCCGACCAGGACAAGACCTGGGTGCCGCGCAATTCGGAGCGCGCAATGATTGCCGGCCGCTCGCCTTGCTCACCCAGGTGGAAGCGAAATAGTTGCTCGGCGAAGTTCAGGCGCGCGCCGTCGAACCATTTCGCACCCGGCATCTTGTGTGCGTCAAGAACTTGCGTCGCGGGTTGGGAACCCTTGACCCCGAAGTAGTGCCAAATTGATTGCCAGAATGCTTCAAGCTGTGTGACCGACCAGTTCCACAGGCCGTCATAGTCGTCGAAGTGAAGTCCTTTTTCGCGCGCCAGCCAGCGCAGGTAGTCGGTCAACCTGCTTTGCTCGATCCGTTCGGGGGTAGGCGTCCACAGGGCTGGTGACGGATCGGACATGCTTGGGCCTCCTTGTTTTTTGTGCGCACCATACTAATTCAAACCGGCCCCAACAGGCCATCAGCAGAGGGAAACAGCATGGATACACCACAATCGAGTACAGGCAGCGTGAAGGACCGGGCGCAGCAAGCGCTGCAGGATACGCGCGACAAGGCCGAAGAAGGCATCGACCAGGCAACGCGCGCGATCAAGCCGGCAGTGGAGCGCCTCACCAGCATGGCGTCGGACGCATCCAGCGCCATCACAGACCGGGCCACCAAGCTTTATGACTCGCGCGGCGAACTGGTTGCCAATACGCGCCAGCAGATCCGCGAAAAGCCGATGGCTGCGCTTGCCATCGCTGCTGCAGCGGGTTTCCTGCTGCGCCAGATATTCAAATCGCGCAGCCGCCGCGACTGACGCGGGGCCGGGCAGCCAGTTGCAAGTTGGGCTGGCTGTACGGGATGTAGAAAGGGCCGGCCGCGCATGCGGCCGGCCCTCGTTCGTGCGTTCGTGCGTTCGTGCGTTCGTATGGATCGAGCGTTGAACCTTCGTCCTGTCGAACCGGTTTGACCTGGCTGCCCGGCCAGGTCAAACCGGCCCATCCCTTCCTGCCTGTCCTTCAGTGGATCTGGTGCTTCAAGTTCGACAGTTGCTGATGGACTTGCATTACGGCTTGCTGCAGGTCCGGGTTGACATTGCCGGCGCGCTTGCAGGCGTCGCGCGCCTTGTCCCCCATCTGCTCCAGTTCATCCACGCATTCCATCATGCGTGATTCATCCGCTGACTGCATCTCCTGCATGATTTGATGGCTGCGCTGGTCCATCTGCTGCATGCAATCCTTCAGGTCCATCGGCACGCCATTCGCATGGGCGCAAGCATCGGCCGCATGGTGGATGGTGTGTTCTATGGTCTGCATGCGCTGCCGGATTTCACTTGTTTGCAACATGTTGCTCTCCTCGCTAGAAGTTGAGCCGGGACTATAGGGCTGCGGTCCCGGTACTTTTGGACGAGGGGACAGCGCATCGGGTTCCGGGCCAACCCGAGGTCAATGCACGGTCAATGCAAGCTCAATGCAACATCTGGCCGCGCGTGGTGGCCGGCAGTTCGGCATCGCTGGCCGGCACGCCGCGCTCGATGAATTCGCGCATGCGCACCAGGTCATCTTCAAGCTGGCTTTCCGGGTCGCTGCCCATCAGCATCGCAACCGTCTTGCCCAGCGTTCCGGCTGGCGGGCGGTAAGCCATGCGCACCGTGGCGCGCGTGCCGCCATCAAGGGGCTGCAAACGGATTGCGCCACTGTTTTCAACCATCGCGCCGGGCTCGCTTTCCCAGGCCAGCATGGTCGGCCGGTCTGAGCGCGTCAGGACCGAAGTCCACTCGACGTCGGTGCCAACCGGACCGCGCACTGTCCAGTGCGAACGGCGTCGGCCGAGATCGCGCACCTCGACCACATGCGACATGAAATGCGGGAAGTTTTCGTAACGGCTCCAGACGTCAAACACGGTTTCCGGGCTGGCCTTGATATCGATGCTGCGCTCCAGCACTACCGGTTCGCCATGCACGGCCCCGCCGAGCAGCTTCATCCACTCCATGCCGCGAAAATTCTGTGACAGCCAGCCCAGGCCGTGGCGCAACAGTTCGCTGCCGCCGCCGCCACTGCGGCTGCCACCACCACCGCCGCGCCGGGCCAGGCCGTAATACCCCAGCAGCGCGCCACCGGCCAGCGCCAGCAGTGCCGGCGCGCCCCATTGCGGCATCGACGCCTGCTCACCATCATCCAGGCGCGCGCGCACGGCTTCCACGCCGGGAATGTTTTGCACCAGGTCCAGCACGGCATCGCGCTCGTCGGGCACCACCGGTCCGGACAAAGTCACGCGGCCGCGATCGGCCACGACATCGATTGCGCCAGCATTGGAGGCGATGCGGCTGAGCTTGGAGCGCACGCGCGCTTCCAGCACATGGTCATCGATGGGTTTGCTGCTGCGCGGGCCGATCAGGCGGGTCGCCGTTTCCTGCCAGCCAGAAAAGCGGCCGGATGCGTCGCGCCACGCGGAATTGACGACGTCACCAGTGCGCGAACCAAGGTTGCGGGCCGTATCCTGGACGATCGCGCGGCGCCGCCGGCCCTGGTCGGGATCCGCCAGGTACATGGCAACCGCGCCCAGCGCCACCCCGCCCAGCAGCGCAAGCGCGATGCTGGCCCCCGATTCTTCTGTTTCGTATCGATCCACTGTCACCCTCCTTGGCGTTCAGTGGAATTGGATTGCCCTTCAAACAACAGGTTCCGCGGCCTGCCATGGGCATGGCAACGCATCAGCAGAAAATGGCGCGCGGGATGCGCTTACTGCGCGCCAAACATTGCCAGGCCGTTACGCCAGGCAATTTTTTCTGCGGTATGCGGTGGCAGGCCGGCGAGCAACCTGCGATAGGTGGCGATGATGTCGGGCACTTGCGACCAGCGCGATGTGACCCAGGTATCGGTGCCGAGCACGAAACGGTCAGGATATTTCAGCAGCAGAGCGCGCCAGCGCGGGCTCAACTGTCCGTTGTCCTCCATATCCGAGCGATATGACAATTCGCCCACTAGCGAAGGATGACGGGCAAACATTTCCTCTACCTTGTCGATACTGGTGCTCATGCCGGTATGGGCCCAGATCATGCGCACGCCGGGCGCATGGCGCAGGATGCGCTCAACCGCGTCTTCATCCGCATGTGCATGCAGCCACAGGCCACGCTGCTTTGCCATCCGCGCCATGCGCGCAACATAGGGCGCATCGGCGTCGCGCCCGAAAATATGGAATTCGCCGATACCGCGGTAGATGCCACGCTTGAGCTCGGCTTCCACCATCTTTTCAATCTCGGGATTGCTGAACCAGTCATCCCGGTCCGGTTGCACGCGATAGGGGCGCAGGAAAGGCACGAGCTGTATATCCTTGCGGCCTTCACGCGCCAGCGCAGCCATCAAGTCGAGCGTGCCCTGGTTTGGCCGGCTGGTTGCAAGCACGCCGGTGATGCCCAGCCTGCGCCACAGCGCCACCACCTGTTCGGGCGACAGCAGGCTGCGCGCTTCAACGTTGTAATGCATGTGGGCGTCAAAGATCGGCAGCTCTGCTGCCAGCGCCGGCAGCGGCGCCAGCAAGGCCAGCGGCAACAGGCAAAGGCGGGCGGTGAGGCCGGCCCATCGCTGCAGGCGGGAACGGCGGGCAAAGTGGCGGCGGGACGGAAGGGCGCGCATCTGGTTCTCCTTTATGTTTTCAACGGCTTGCGCGGCTGTCCTGCAATCGCCTGGCTGTCAACCAGGCCAGTGCTTACTGCACCACGCCCAATTTGCCGCTATGGCTGCCCATGTACCACAGGCGTCCGCTGGCATCGACCACCATCTTGCGTATGCCCTCGTTCTTCGTGGGCAGCGGGAAGACGCGGAATTTGCCGCTGGCCGGGTCGAACAGGGTCACAGTGTCGGTGCCAATCTCGTTGGCCCATACCTTGCCGGCGGCATCGACTGTCACGGCATAAGGATTGCCGCCAGCGCCAGCCGGCATGTCGTAGGACCGGGTCACGCGTGCCGCCCGGGCATCGATATGGCTGAGCTTGCCGTCGCCATAGCGCACGACCCACAGGTCGTCGCCATGCGCGGCGATGCGGCGCGGCAAGGAACCGGCGCCAAGGTCGATTTCCGTCACCTGGCCGCTGGCGGCATCGATGCGGCCCACGCGCTGTCCGCTGGCCTGGCAAAACCAGACATTGCCGGATTTATCCATCGCCAGGCCATACGGACCATCGCGCGTGCTGAACTCGGTCATCTTGCCGCTGGCACGCTCATAACGGGTGACCTTGTTCGCGCCCTGGTTGGTGAACCAGAGCGCTTCGCGGCCGCGCCGGTTGTCGAAGATGATCGTATGCGGGCTGCCGCCGGAGGGCGTCGGGTGCGCCACCATCTTGCCGGGTTGGCCGTTGTTGAAAGGAATTTCAAGCAGCGTGCCATTGCCATTACCGGTCATCCACACCGTGCGTTTTTCATCCAGCACCAGGCCATGCGGACGGGTACCGGGCGGCAATTCCCATTCGTCAAATTTTTCAGTGCGCGGGTCGAAGCGCGCCAGGCGATTGCCATGCATCACAGCGATATAGATATTGCCGTCCAGGCCAATGGCTGGGTCGCGCGCGAATTTCGGCGTGGGTACCGGCCATTCCCGCACCTTGCCGGATGGATTGGACAAGCCAGGCGTGACCGTATAGTTGGAGCCGCCAGCCAGCACCAGGCCGGGGACCAGGGCCAGCGTGGCAAGAAGGCACGGCATCGGCGTTTTCATTTGCGAACTCTCGCTGGTCCATGCCTGCAGGCAGGCAAAGTCAAAAAATGCGGTGCGGGGACCTTGTGCGCGCTACGCTAGTCCGCTAGTCCGCTGCGGCGCCCAGTATTGCGCTGGCGACCCGGCGCGCACTGGGCAAAAAACGCGCAATCGTCGCCAGCAATTCATCTTCATCCACCGGCTTGGCAAGGAAAGCGTCGCAACCTGCAAGCGAGCGGCGCGCCTTGTCCAGTACTGACGTGGAATTGTTCAGCATGACGACCGCGGTTGCCGCCGTGCGTGGGTCAGCCTTCAGGCGGCGGCAGACTTCATAGCCATCCAGGCCCGGCATTTCGATGTCGAGAAAAATACAAGTGTAGGTCCGTTGCAGCGCCATCGCGATGGCGGTTTCACCATTGGCGGCGAAATCCACCTGGAAACGAAAGGGTGCGAGGCGCGCCCGCAGGAAGGCGCGCACCGTGGTGCTGTCGTCCACGACCAGCACCGATTCGCGCGCCACGGCCTTGGTTGGCAGTGCGGGCACGGGCTGCATTGCCCGGTCGGTGCGGCGGCGCCGGGCAGTGCCATCCCAGGCCTGGACCTGGCGTCGCTGGCGCCGCTCGGCTGCAATATTCATCACCATGTCGAGCGCCTCGAACAGCCGGGCCCAGTGGATTGGCCGCGCAATGCAGGGCCAGGGCAAACCCGGGCTTTCCGTGCCGATCAGCACGGCTGGACAGAAAATATTCGGCCGCCGCTCGCGCAGCGTATCCATCGCTGCCGCGCTGTCGAGGTTGACCAGGTACAGGTCGGGACGGGCTGCGGCATCCTGCAGGTAAGAGATGCCGCGCCGGGAAGTAAGGCGGAAGGTGGACGTCAGCAAGCCATGCTCGCCATCGGCAAATCCGATCAGTTCAACGACGAACTGGCGATGCGGTGTTGGCGTGCTGCTTACGTTCATGCGCTAAAGGCCCAAGGTCGGATGCTGGAACGGAAACTAGAGTGGCGGCACTGCAGACAACGGCCTTGATTTTATCGCAAATATTGCGCTGTGCACGCCGGTAACCGGACTCGTCTGGCCGCGGCGCTGGCGGGGTAAAGCTGTCATACTTCAGCCTTCTCCCCTGTCGTGACCTCTCGGGCTACCGGTTCCGGATCGCCCGCTCTTGCTTATGGAATCACCGAAAAACATCCGCACTTACCCGCCCCATGCCGGTCGCAAGCTGGCGCGCGCGCCTTTCCTGCCAATGAGCCGGCAAGAAATGACGCAACTGGGTTGGGACAGTTGCGACGTGATCCTGGTGACGGGCGACGCCTATATCGACCACCCAAGCTTTGGTATGGCGCTGATTGGCCGCCTGCTTGAAGCACAGGGCTTTCGCGTGGGCATCATCAGCCAGCCCGACTGGCAGACCGCCGAACCGTTCCGGGCGCTGGGCCGGCCCAACCTGTATTTCGGCATCACCGCCGGCAATATGGATTCAATGGTCAATCGCTACACGTCCGACCGCAAGATCCGCTCCGAGGATGCCTATACGCCCAAGGGCGACGCCAGCCGCCGCCCGGACCGGGCGCTGCTAGTGTATGCACAGCGCGCGCGCGAAGCCTATCCCGACGCCAATATCGTCATCGGCAGCATAGAAGCCAGCTTGCGACGGATCGCGCATTACGACTACTGGTCGGACAAGGTGCGGCGTTCCGTCATGCCGGATTCGAAAGCTGACATCCTGTTGTTCGGCAATGCCGAACGCGCCTTGCTGGCGCTGACGCACCGGCTGGCAGCCGGCGAAGATATTTCCACGATTCGCGACTTGCGCGGCACGGCTTTCATGGCGCCGCGTGGCTGGAAGCCGGCGCCGGGCTGGACCGAGGTCGATTCGACCCGCGTCGACAAGCCGGGCCGGGTCGAGCCGCATCCCGATCCGTATGAAATGAAGGAAAAGAACGACAGCAGTTGCGCCACCACGCCGGAAGGATCGGCTGCGCCCGCCGCTGCGCCTTCCAGCGTGGTGGCGCGACCGATCCGCATCCTGTCGCGCGAAGAAAGGCAGGCGCAATTGCGCGAAACGCGTGAAACCAGCGTCGTGCGGCTGCCTGCCTATGAAGCGGTGAAGGATGACCCGGTGCTGTACGCGCATGCTTCGCGCGTCTTCCACCTCGAATCCAATCCCGGCAATGCGCGCGCGCTGGTGCAGGCGCATGGCGAGCGCGACGTATGGCTGAACCCGCCGCCCTTGCCGCTGGAAATGGACGAGATGGATTACGTCTTTGACCAGCCGTTTGCGCGTGCGCCGCATCCAGCCTATGGCCGTGACCGCATACCGGCCTGGGAAATGATCCGCTTCTCGGTCAACATCATGCGCGGCTGTTTCGGCGGCTGCACTTTCTGCTCAATTACGGAGCATGAGGGCCGCATCATACAAAGCCGCTCCGAGCGTTCCATCCTGGACGAAATCGGCCAGATCCGGGACAAAACCAAGGGCTTCACCGGCACCATTTCCGACCTGGGCGGGCCGACGGCGAACATGTACCGGCTGGCATGCAAGGACAAGGAAACAGAACAATCCTGCCGCCGCCTGTCCTGCGTGTATCCGTCGATCTGCTCGAACCTGAATACCGACCACAGCAAGCTGATCCAGCTTTACCGCAAGGCGCGCGCCTTGCCCGGCGTGAAAAAGATCCTGGTCAGCTCCGGCTTGCGCTATGACCTGGCGGTGCGCTCACCCGAATATGTAAAGGAACTGGTCACGCATCATGTCGGCGGCTTGCTGAAGATTGCGCCCGAGCATTCAGAGGATGGCCCGCTGTCGAAGATGATGAAGCCGGGCATGGGCGCGTACGAGGAATTCCGCAAGCTGTTCGAGCGCTTTTCGCGTGAAGCCGGCAAGGAACAATACCTGGTGCCCTATTTCATTGCGGCCCACCCCGGCACGACCGATGAAGACATGCTGAACCTGGCGCTGTGGCTGAAGAAGTACAACTTCCGCCTGGACCAGGTGCAAACCTTTTTGCCCACGCCGATGGCGCTGGCAACGGCGATGTACCACAGCCGGCGCAATCCGCTCAAACCGCTGGCCGGCGCATCGGCCGAAAGCGTGGAGACGGTGCGCAGCGGGCGCAACCGTCGCCTGCACAAGGCATTTCTGCGCTATCACGATCCAAAGAACTGGGATTTGCTGCGCGAAGGCCTGGTCAAGATGGGACGCGGCGACTTGATCGGCAACAGTGAGCGCCACCTCGTGCCGCGCGCCGGCAGCGAGCAGGAACGCAAGCTGCCGCCGCGCAAGGATGGGCCGAACGTGCAAAGGATTGCGCGCGACAATGGCCAGGTCAAGCCGCGGCCCGGCGGTGCAATTGCAGCAAAGGCGCAACCGGTGCGGCGCCGCGCGCGCTGAAGCAGCGGCGTGCGCTTCAGCGGCGGCTCGTCCGAAGGCCAGCTACGATTGGCCAGGCCGGCGCCGGCGCGTAAGGTGATGAGGCAATGTTCAGCTTCTATTTCCCATGTATCAAACGGTAACAAGTCCGGCCATTGCGTCCGGCGAAGTACTACACTGTGCTTGTACTTTTCCGTCCGGAGCGTGGGTCATGAATAAAAGGAACATCCTGGTCGCCGGTTCGCTGGCCCTGGCTATGCTGTCTTCCCTGCCCTCCGTGGCCCAGGCGCGTGGCTTCCACCATCATCATCACGGTGGCGGCGCCCGTTTCGGTCTGTTCGTCGGCGTGCCACTGGCTGTAGGCGCCGCCTACTATTATGGCGCTCCACGGTATTACGCCCCCTACCCCTATTACTATCCGCCCGTCGCGCCCGTCGTCGTGAGCCCGGCGCCGGTCACTTATGTCGAGCAGGCCCCACAAGTTGCCGCCGCGCCGCAAGTCGCGGGCAGCTGGTATTACTGCGACGGCGCACAAGCCTACTATCCCTATGTGAAAGAATGCCCGGGTGGCTGGCGTACCGTGCCGGCCACGCCGCCGCGTTGATTGAAGAATTCATCATGTCAAAACGAACCCTTGCGCTGCCCGTCGTGGCGGCCTCACTGCTGCTGGCGGCCTGCACCAGCCCCATGCCTTCCGGACCGAGCGTGATGGTGCTGCCCGGCGCCAGCAAGAATTTTGACCAGTTCCGGCTGGACGACATGGATTGCCGCAATTTTGCCCAAGCCAACCTGGGCAACGTGACCACGGCTTCCGCGTCCGACGATAGCGGCGTGCGTACCGCTGCGCTGGGAACGGTGCTGGGCACCGTCGCTGGCGCTGCCGCCAATGGCAGCCGCGGCGCAGCGGTCGGCGCCGGTGCCGGCCTGGCCATGGGTGGCCTGGCTGGCGTGGGCGCAGGACAAAATGCGGGGCGCAACGTGCAACAGCGTTACGACGTCGGCTACCAGCAATGCATGTATGCGAAAGGCCACAAGATTCCCGGCTCGTACAGCATGATGAGTTCGCCGGCAGTGCAGTACACGCCAGCCGCCCGCTACAACGCACCGCCGCCACCGCCGCCGGGCATGCCGCCGGCCCCACCGCCGCGCTGAGCCTGCTGCGCTCCCCAAAGCGCTGACCCCGCGCTGCTGCCCCCAAGCGCAAAAAAGCCGCACTGCGCCATCCTGAAGATGGCAAGTGCGGCTTCTTTTTTTGTGCCGGTCAAGTTTTACCTGGCTTCACCTATCCGGCTGCCTCAACCTGCCGCCTGTACCTTGCCCGGCGCCGCCTTGCGAACCGGAACGGCCACAGTAAGCACCGTTCCTTCGCCTGGCACACTGTCAACCTCAAACGTGCCGCCCAGCGAGCTGATGCGCTCGCCGATGCCAAGCAAACCAAACGAATTTGGTTTGCGCCGGCAACCGGGATAAAGGCCCACGCCATTGTCGGCAATCTTCATCATCACTTGGCCATCCTGCAGGCTCAGCGTGATCGTCACCATGCTGGCTTGCGCATGGCGCGCCACGTTGGTCAGCGATTCCTGCAGCACCCGGAAGAAAGCGGTGGCGCGCTGGTCGTCAAGGTCGCACTCGGCATCGGTGTTTTCAATCAACAAATCGCAACTGATGCCGGTGCGCTTCTCATACTGCGCCACCTGCCATTCCAGGGCCGCATGCAAGCCCAGGTCCAGCACCGAAGGCCGCAGGTTGTTGATGATGGCGCGCACCGACTTGATTGAATTGTCGACATGGCGCAGCACCTGGTTGGTCTTCTGGTTCAGCAGCGGATGGCGGTCTGCGGTTCGCGCTTCCAGCATCGCGATATCGATGCGCAGCGCCATCAGGTTCTGGCCAAGCTCATCGTGAATCTCACGCGCAATGCGCTTGCGCTCGTCTTCCTTCACCTGTTCCTGGTAGGCCGACAATTGCCGTAATTGCTCGCGTGACTTTTGCAGTTCCCGTTCGGCGCGTTTTCTTTCGACGACTTCGATTTCAAGCTGGCGCACCGCATCCTGCAGTTGCTGCATCGCCAGTTGCGGCTCCGCGCGGGCACGCCCCGCCAGCGGCCACAACAGCAACGATGCCGCCAGCGCGCCCAGCCCGAGCACGATGGCAACCGGATCAGCCAGCAATGCAGTCTCCGTCAGCGCGACCTGGGTCAAGCCAACCAGCAACACCGCCAGCGCCGCCACGGCCAGCAGGCGGCGCTTGTTTGGACCGATCCGACTGCCGCTATAACCCAACAGCGCGAATGCTATCGAGAGGCAGGCGAGCAGCATCAAGCCCTCTGCCAGGTAGTCAGCCACACTCAGCCCCGCTTCTGCCATTTGAATCCCTCATTGCCATTCCGTTGGGCAAATTGCTTTGTTTCCGGCTAGCGCCAGATCAGATCGGCGCGCATTGATCGCGTTAAACTGGATGAAATCCGACAGCGAAAAGCAATATTCTGATCCGGGAACGCGAAAATGATTCAACGTATCGCGCGCCTTCGCTGACTGGCTTTACACTACGATCCCAAGCGACAATTCTTGCGCATCAACTGCCATAAAAGGGGACGACTATGAGCCCGGAGCACGGGGAATCAGGTAACCAGGGATTCAGGATCCTTCTCATCGACGACAATGTCGATGCCAACGAGTCGATGGGCTCATTATTGACGATGCTGGGCTATGACGTGCGGATGGCGAACGATGGTGATACGGGCTTACAAATTGCGATCGACTTCCGGCCGCACCTGGTTTTGTCCGACATTGGCTTGCCTGGCATGAGCGGCTATCAACTGGCGCCTGCCTTGCGCCAGGCCGCCGGGCAGCGCAAGCTGGTGCTGGCCGCCGCTACGGGCTATGGTTTTGCCAGCGATGCGGCGCGCATCATTGATGCCGGCTTCGACTTTCATTTCGTCAAGCCACTGGATGCGGAAGCCTTGCTCGCTTTCGTGGCGCGCCAGTGCGCGTTGGCAATACCAGGCGCGGGCACTGCAGCTGACGCCGCCCCTGCCCGCTGATTGCACGGCCGCGATTACGCCCCAGCGCTTGCGCCTGCCCCAAAGGCAATACGTCGAGCGGCACACTGGGACTTGGCTGCAACCGGGGATGAAGTCACTGGGGGACGCAAAACCAGGTACGAAAGCCAGCTACGAAAAATCGACGATGAAAAAAATCGACGATGGAAACCTTGGGACGAAAAAAAACCCGCTTCTTCAAGCAGGTTTTTTTGTATTCGGTGGTGGGAAGTGCTGGCTTCGAACCAGCGACCTATCGCGTGTGAGGCGATCGCTCTACCCCTGAGCTAACCTCCCCGAAAACAGAAGCGGGATTATTGCACAGAGTGGCCGAGGAATCAATCGGTGTGCGCGACACGCCAGATGCAAGTGCCGCGCACTTCCTTGTCCAGGCTGTTGAGCACCAGCTCATGTGCTGCCAATTCGTCGGCGCTTGCGCGATACACCAGGATTTCACCCAAGGGCAGCACCAGGGCCTGCTCGGCTGCGCTATCCCGATCCTCGGTATGCAAGTCCATGCTCAGGCTGTTCTGGCCGCGCGTCATGGCCAGGTAAACCTCGGCCAGCAACTCTGCGTCCAGCAGCGCCCCATGCAGCGTGCGATGGGCATTCGATACGCCATAGCGGTCGCACAGTGCATCGAGCGAATTGCGCTTGCCCGGATACAGGGCCTTGGCTTCGACCAAGGTATCGATCACGCCCGACACATGGTCGTTGAAATGCGGCGCTGACACGCGTTCAAACTCGGCGTCCAGAAAACCGATGTCGAACGGCGCGTTATGAATGATCACCTGGGCGCCGCGCAGGTAGTCGCGCAATTCATTGGCGATCGACGCAAACTTCGGTTTGTCGGACAGGAATTCGGTAGTCAGGCCGTGCACCGCCAACGCGCCCTCTTCCGAATCCCGTTCCGGGTTCACGTAGTAATGCAGGTTGTTCCCGGTAAGCCGGCGATTGACCAGTTCCACGCATCCGATTTCAATGATGCGGTCCCCGGAGCGGGGATTCAAGCCAGTGGTTTCGGTGTCCAGGACGATTTGTCGCATGCGTTTCTCGTATTCCTTGTTTTTGTAAGTGGCTCGATGCGGCTATCGATGTTTGTGCAGGCTTGCTTGCTCAGGCTTCGCGTGGCACCGCATTGACCGGCGCTGTCGGCGCCGCGTCGGCGTGCTTGAGCTTGCGCCGGGCGAAAAAGGTATAGAAAGTCGGCACCACGAACAGGGTCAACAGCGTACCCACGGTCATGCCGCCCACGATCACCCAGCCAATCTGCTGCCGCGATTCTGCACCGGCGCCGTGTGCCAGCGCAAGTGGCACCGCGCCCAGCACCATCGCACCCGTGGTCATCAGGATCGGGCGCAACCGCAATACGGTGGCTTCCACCAGCGCATCGGCGATTTCCATGCCTTCTTCGCGCAACTGGTTGGTGAATTCCACGATCAAGATGCCGTGCTTGGTAATCAAGCCGACCAGCGTGATCAGGCCGATCTGGCTGAACACATTGAGCGTGCCGCCCGCCAGTTGCAGCGCGCCGAGCGCACCCGCCATCGACAGCGGCACGGTCAGCATGATGATGAAGGGATCGACGAAGCTTTCAAACTGCGCCGCCAGCACCAGGTAAATGAAGGCCAGCGCCAGCACGAATGTCAGCGCCAGGCTGCCGCTGGATTGCTTGTATTCGCGCGAGGAACCCTGGTAATCGATCGCATCGCCCGGCTTCAGGTGCTTGCGCGCCACGCCTTCGAGGAAGTCGAGCGCCTCGCCCTGCGCATAACCCGGCGCCAGGCTGGCCGAGATCAGCACCGCGCGGCGCTGGGCAAAGTGGTTCAGTTCGCGCGGCGCCACGCCTTCACGCACCTTGAGCAGGCTGGACAGGGGAATCATCTGGTCCGGCGACCCATTCTTCCCGGTGCCGCGCACGAAAATATTGCTGATGTCGTCCGGCGATTCACGCTGCACGTTGCCAATCTGGACCAGCACATCATACTGGTCGCCATTTTTCTTGAAGCGCGTGACTTGTCGTCCGCCCAGCATGGTTTCGAGCGTACGGCCGACGGTTTCGATGGCGACCCCGGCATCGGACGCCTTGTCGCGGTCTACCTGCACATTCACCTGCGGCTTGTTCAGGCGCAGGTCGGTGTCGACGTTGACCAGGCCCGGATTCCTGGTGGCCTCTTCCACGATCTGTTGCACCACCTTCTGCAAGTTGGGATAGGTGTCGCTGCTCATCACGACCAGTCCGATCGGGCGCTCGCGTATCGACTGGCCAAGCGAAGGCGGCAGGTTGGGAAAAGCCAGCAAGCCGGGAATGGCTTGCATCTTCGGCTGCAATTCCTTCAGTATTTCCGGCATCTTGCGGCTGCGCTCATCCCAGTCGATGGTGCGGATGACTGCGATGCCGCGCTCCACCGTCGGGTTGCCGGCGACGATGAAGACGCGGTTGATTTCCTTGGTTTCGGCCGTGATGCCTTCGATGCGTCGTGCGTATTTCTCGGTATAGGCAAGCGAGGCGCCATCGGGCCCCGAGAGCGAGGTGAAGATCGTGCCGCGGTCTTCGATCGGCGACAGTTCCTTCTTCATGCCGGTGCCAAGCCAGGCCAGCAAGCCAATCACGGCCACATAAACCAGCGCCACGGCCCAGCGCGCGGACAAGGTCCAGCGCACTGCGCGCCGGTAGCCATTGGTAACTGCCACCAGCGCGTTTTCGATCAGGCTATACAGCCGGCCATGCTTTTCCTGGTGCCGCAGCATGACCGAGCACATCATGGGCGACAGTGTCAGCGCCACGAAACCGGACACGATCACGGCGCCGGCCAGCGTCAGCGCGAATTCAATGAACAGGCGCCCCACGCGCCCCGGCGTGAATGCCACCGGTGCATACACCGCGGCCAGCGTCAGCGTCATTGCAATCACCGCGAAGCCGATTTCCTTGGCGCCCTTGAAGGCGGCGGCCAGCGGCGCCATGCCTTCCTCGATATGGCGGTAAATATTTTCCAGCACCACGATTGCGTCATCCACCACCAGGCCGATGGCCAGCACCAGCGACAGCAGCGTCAGCGTGTTGATCGAAAAGCCCGCCATCGACATCAAGGCGAATGAGCCGATCAGCGACACTGGAATCGTCACCAGTGGAATGATGGCTGCCCGCAGCGAACGCAGGAACACGAAAATAACCAGCGCCACCAACACCACGGCTTCGACAATCGTGCGGTAGACCGAGCGGATCGAGCGGTCGATGAATTCGGTATAGTCGACCGAGATATTGACTTGCACCCCTTGCGGGCGCAGTTCTTCATTCAGTTTCGGCAGCTCGGCGCGCACATACTCCGCCAGCTCGAGCGGATTGGCTGTGGCCTGGCGGATGATGCCCAGCGAAACGGCATTGCGGCCATTGAAACGCACCGACGAACGCTCGGCGGCAGGCGCCAGTTCGACCGTCGCAATATCCTTGATGCGCACCGGGAAGCCATTCACGGAGCGCACGATGATGTCTTCGAATTGCGACACCTGGGTCAGGTCGGTTTGCGACACCACCGAAAATTCGCGCTGGCGCGATTCGATGCGGCCGGCAGGCACTTCGACATTCTGCTTGCGCAAGGCATCCTCGACATCCGCCGTGGTCAGGCGGTAAGCCGCCAGCCGGTCGCGCGCCAGCCAGATACGCATCGCATATTTACGCTCGCCATTGATGCGCACATCGGCCGCGCCGGGCAGCAATTGCAGCCGCGGCTTGACGATGCGGTTGGCGATATCGGTCAGGTCGAGCGCGTTCATCGTCTCGCTCGAGAACGACAGCCAGATAATCGGGTTGGCGTCGGCCTCGACCTTGGCAATCACCGGTTCTTCGATCGTGGCCGGCAGTTTGGCCCGCACCCGCGACACGCGGTCGCGCACATCGTTGGCGCCGGAGTCGGGATCTTTCTCCAGCCGGAAGCGCACCGTGATCTGGCTTTGCTCATCGCGCGAGATGGAAGTCAGCACGTCGATACCATCGATGCCGGCGATGGAATCCTCCATCACCTTGGTAATCTGGGTTTCCACGATGTCCGAACTGGCGCCCGGATATTTCGTGTCGACCGTCACCACCGGTTCGTCGATCTTTGGGTACTCACGCACTTGCAGCCGGTTGTACGACACCAGGCCGACCAGCACGATGATCAGGGACATCACCGTCGCAAAAACCGGGCGCCGGATGCAGATATCGGAAAGTACCATCAGCTGCCCCGCTTATTGTTTTGATGCGATGGACTGGCCATCGAGCTTGCTGCCCTGTGCGCCGCTGACCTTCACCGCCATGCCGTCGCGCGACAGGCGGATCTGGCCGGCTGTCACCACCATGTCACCCTTTTGCAAGCCCGCGACGATTTCAGCCTTGGCATTACGGCGCAAACCGATTTTTACTTCGGTGCGCATGGCACGGCCGTCGACCACCTTCCACACTGTGACTTTTTCCCCTTGCGGCACGATCGCTTCTTCCGGCACCACCAGCGCCTGGTCGCGTTGCGCCAGGATCAGCCGCACGCGCGCAAACATGCCGGGCTTGAGGCGGGCTTGCGGGTTGTCGATATGGCCGCGCAACAGTGCCGAACGGCCGGTGCTGTCCACTTGCGGATCGATCGCATCCACCCGCGCCTTGAATACTTGCCCGGGCAAGGCGTCGAGCATCACTTCCATGCCTTGTCCAGACTTGATGACGTCGGCATATTTTTCGGGAATCCGGAAATCGACCTTCACGCTGGACAAGTCTTCCAGGTTAACCAGGTCGGCGCCATCCTTGACATAGTCACCCACGCTCACCATGCGAATGCCGACCACGCCCGAAAACGGCGCGCGTATTTCCAGCTTCGACAGGCGCGCCGCGGCCAGCGCCAGCTTGGCATCCAGCACTTGCACGCTGGCGGCGGATTCATCCTTGGCGCGCTCAGAAATGAATTTGCGCTGGGCCAGGTCTTCATTGCGCCGGAAATTGGATTTGGCGATATTCAGTTCGGCGCGTGCCTGCTCGACTTCAGCCTGGTTCACGCTGCTGTCGAAAGCCACCAACAGCTGGCCTTTTTTGACCCTTTCCCCATCCTTGAAATTGAGCTTCACGATGCGGCCCGGGACTTCCGGGCGCAGGATCACCGATTCATTCGAGCGCAAGGTGCCCACCGCATTCAAGTCATCGACCAGTTGCATGGTTTCGACGCGCGCCGTATCGACCGCGACCGGACCCGCCGGGCCACGCGCCGCCCCCGGCGCGCCCGCAGCGGCAGGCCCAGCTGCAGCCTGTTCCTTCGGCTTTTGCGGCGCCTTCTGGGTGAACCATGCATAGCCGCCAAGCAGGCCGATGCCAACGACGGCAACCGCGGTATAGCCGATACTCCGGAAATTCATCTCAACTCGCTAAATCTGTGGGGAAGGACGCCTGCATCAGTCGCAGTTCGATCAAGGCTTGGGCGATACGAAAATGCTATCTATTCCGATAATCGCTCAATTGTGCGATAAGGATAAGGCATTCAGCAAGCGCCGCCGCGCAATCGTGTGCAAGGACCGTGCCCTGCCCGCCTACAACACGGCGCTGGCCGCTTCCACGCCACGATTGGCCAGCGCATCGGCGCGCTCATTGCCGGCATGGCCGGCATGGCCTTTTACCCAGCGCCACTCAATCTGGTGCTGGGCCTGGACCTGGTCCAGTTCCTGCCACAGGTCGACATTCTTCACCGGTTCGCGGCTTGCGGTTTTCCAGCCGCGCGCCTTCCAGCCATGTATCCACTCGCTGATGCCTTTCTGGACATACTGGCTATCGGTATGCAGCACGATCTTGCACGGCCGCTTGAGCAGTTTGAGCGCCTCGATCACGGCGCGCAATTCCATGCGGTTGTTGGTAGTGCCCGGCTCGCCGCCAAAGATTTCCTTCTCATGGCCGCCATAGCTGAGCCATGCGCCCCAGCCTCCGGGTCCGGGGTTGCCCTTGCAAGCGCCGTCAGTGTAGATCTCGACTGTTTCCATTGATGTGATGATGGTTTGATTTGATGATTGTTGTTGCAGCAGCCGCGCTGGCGCCCATGCTGCGCCAGGCGACAAGGCGAAAGCTGGGCCGCCGGCATGCTGCGCCAGGCGGCGCTGGAAGAGCACGCGTGGCGCGGCCCCTGACCGGCGCCACGCTCATTCCTTGTGCTGCAATTGTTTGCCGGCCGCGCCGTTGCGGTGCACTTGGTTGGTGGCGGGCACGGCTGAGCGCACGCGCGCCGGATTGCGGTTCCAGGCCGGGCCGATCAGGCGCATGCCCTTGACCCGTTTTACCGCCTGCACGGTATAGACTGCGCCCAGGTAAGGCCACCAGCGGTCGCCGGCTTTTTCCATGAACGCGAAACGCTTGAGCCACTTGTCAGTGCGGCAGGGTGGCGCATAGCAGCCGAAATGGCCGCGGTTGACTTCCATATTGAGTAGCTTAAGCCAGTCTTTCAGGCGCGGCACGCTGATGAATTCGCCATCGAGCGGCAGGAAATGCGCGCCAGTCAGGCGACCGGCCACCTGGCGCAAGCCCCACATGCTGGCGGGGTTGAAGCCAGTGATGATCAACTGCCCTTCCGGGATCAGCACCCTTTCGACTTCGCGCAAGACCTGGTGCGGCTCGGCGGCAAACTCAAGTACATGGGGCAGCAAGACCAGGTCCAGGCTTTGTGTGGCGAAAGGTAATTCGGCGAAATCATGCACCACCACGACTGGCATCTCGCCTTCGGCAGGCAAGTGGGTATCGGTCAGCCAGCGATGCGGCATGCGGTTGGCGGCCAGGCCTTGCACTTGCGGCAAGCCGATCTGGACTGCATTGAAACCGAAGATGTCGGCCGTCAATAGATCGAGCCGGAACTGTTCCCACTCGATGACATAGCGGCCGGCCGGACTTTCGAGCCAGGGGCCGAGCGCTATAATGCGCTTTTCTGAAGACGGATGGTCCATGGCTATGTCGATCAAGAGTCCCGTTAGTGTCCTGCCCGTTCCCGCCTTTTCCGACAATTACCTGTGGCTGGTCCACGACGACCGGCATGCCGTGGTGGTGGATCCGGGTGCTGCCGAGCCGGTGCTTGCGGCACTGGAAGCTAACCAACTGGCGCTGTCGGCTATTCTACTGACACATCATCATGCTGACCATGCCGGTGGCGTGCCGGCCCTGTTGCAGCGGTTCGACGTTCCTGTCTATGGCCCGGCAAGTGAAGCCATTCCCACCATCACACAGCGCTTGCGCGAAGGCGACACCGTCACGATTGACGAATTGTCGCTGACGTTTTCGGTGCTGGACGTTCCCGGCCATACCGCGGGCCATATTGCTTATTACTGCGCGCAAAACGATTGGTTGTTTTGCGGCGACACGCTGTTTGCCGGCGGCTGCGGCCGCTTGTTTGAAGGCACGCCGGCGCAAATGGTGGATTCGCTTGCCAAACTGGCAGCGCTGCCGGATCGAACCCAGGTGTATTGCGCCCACGAATACACCTTATCGAACCTGCGTTTCGCGGCCGCAGTCGATGGCGACAACCCGGCCCTGAAAGAACGCATTGCAGTTGAAGAGGCAAAGCGCGCCCGCAATCAACCCACCGTGCCCTCCACCATCGGCCTGGAAAAGCAGACCAACCCTTTCCTGCGCCATACCGACCCCGCGATTGTCGATCGCTTGTTGTCGGAGCAACGTATTTCCTCTCGGGAACCAATTGCCGCCTTCGCTGCCTTACGCGAATCGAAGAATTCCTTCCGTTAACTCTCGGATAGCGGTTTTTCGCGTTTCGTTAGCAATTTACTAGCGGCAAGCTTGCGCGCCATCATGGCGGGCCGGCTTTTCCTTGACTCACCGAAACACCGGTACTTACACTGCCGGGCATCCTGACCTGTAACCATCT